>JAQUHN010000051.1 GCA_028683555.1 Geobacteraceae bacterium
TATTGCTAGTATTTTACTTTGAATTTTTACGAATATCTAAGATAAATTCTGTAATGTCATCATGGAGTGTTTGTAAATCTTCTTCATGTTCCACTTCATCCGCTAGAATTTGTGAGTGATACTATTCCAGCGAACCACCTGGAACAAATTTGATGGTGATTGGGCTCAATACTGTCATGTTTGTCCCGTTTCTGAAAGATGTTGAAAAAAGCGCGGTCGATGACGAACTTGCCTGGTTGGATTCAAAACTCGCCGCAGCCAAAGCATCCGGCAAGAAAGTGTGGCTCTTGATGCATGTACCACCCGGCGCTGACAAATATGCAACTGCCGGTAATGCTGACAGCAATGGCCACATTACCGCTGCCACGATGATGTGGGAACCTGGATATCAGGCAAATTTTCTCACAACAATTTCACACTATCCGGGTATTATAACACTGACGCTCGCAGCACATACCCATATGGACGAATACCGTATCTACTCACCGGGGAACGTGGTTCAGATCACGCCTTCCATAACCCCCTACTTCGGCAACAACCCTGCTTTCAAGGTCATTACTTTCAATCAGGACTCATTGAAACCCATCGACTTTTCAATGCAGAACTATGACCTTGCGGCTACTCCGCTGCAATTCAACAGCTATTATACTTTTTCAACAGCATATTCCCTGCAAGGTCTTTTGAACGATTCATTTTCGCTGCTTTATCCGGCACTTGCCTCGAGCAACGTAAAGCAAGCTCTTTACCGGGGACACTATTTTTCCGGTCATAATTATTCGATTCCGAATCCCAATACCTTTAATCCAATTACCGATACAAACTGGCCGGTGTACTGGTGCGGCATTGGCAACATGGGTGAACAGGAGCTTATCCACTGTGTGAACACCTATAAATGATTACAAACAAAATACCTATCAGTCCAGTGATTCAATACTTCCAGTGACTAAAAGCTGCGATAATTTCAGTGTGTCGTTTGCTACTGGCTTTAACGAATTATGAGGGACACCTCAACCAAATATTTGCCTTATATCTTCCGAGCGGCAGAAAAGGTTACCCATGAAACTCTTACACAAAATGAAGCACGACTTTGTCGAAATTTTTCCGCCCACGTTATTTTTCTTTATTGCCTTCAGCCTGGTTTTGTTAACCAAAAGGCTGATTCTCAGCGAGTACGGCATCTCCTGGACCGGTTTCGGCTCAGCAGTCGTCGGAGCAATTCTGGTCGGAAAAGTCGTGTTGCTCGTCGACAAACTCACCTTTTTGAACAAATTTGCCCACCGGCAGCTGATCATCACGACAACATGGAAATGCCTTTTCTATTTTCTCGCCGCGGTTCTTCTCCAATACCTGGAGCGTATCGTTCACTTGTTGAGGAAACATGAAAGTTTTCTGGAGGCAATCCGGTATTTTGTGACGGAGACAGTGTGGCCGCAATTCTGGTTGATTCAGATGTGGCTTGCCGTGCTGCTGTTTTTTTACTGCGCCATGCGGGAACTTGTTCGGGCCATTGGCAAGGAAAATGTAATCCGGATGTTTTTCGGTGCGTCGCGCGCGAAATAAACAGCCAAGGAGGATGGTACAATGATGTAGGTTTGCGGCGATTTTTTACTGATGCTGGCTCTTGCCCTAGCGCTTTTAACCGGCTCTGAACCATAAGGCTCACTGGCAATGGCAACCTGACGCTGGACAACGTCCTGTGCGAAGGCATTGATACTACACAACTGCCGAAGACGGCGCCTCAATTCTGAGTGCTTCCGAGACGCAGGGACCTGGCCAGTTCAGCAGAAGCAGACGTTTGTAAAACGAACTGCGCATCCAGAAGAGACAGATGATTGCAGGGCAAACCCAAGTCATGGAGACAAAACAGAATTGCTGCAAATGTTGACCAAAACGAGTAAGATGCTGACCAACCAATTTCCAAGGAGGTTTTTCATGAAAACAGTTTTTATTGGCAGAATCTTTCTTGCTCTCGCCCTGTTACTTCTGGGGGCACTGAGTGCCGCTGCGGCAGGCACACCTGCGGCCCTGCCGGGCGATGCTGATCAGGACGGTGCTATTTCCTGCAGCGAGGCTGCACAGCAGAGCGCTGCCCGATTTGACAGGATGGACACAAACAAAGACCTGGTAATGACAATAACCGAGTTTGAAGCGGGGACCTCAGTGAACTTCGAGGCGATGGACGCTGACAAAAACAGCATGGTCGATATGCAGGAATATATCATCACCTGGTGCGGAGCGCCTCCCAAGGAAACCAAACCCTCCCAAAAGGCCACTCGCAGCGACAACAAGCCGCTTCATAAGAGTATGGACTCCAACAAAAACCAGAAGGTGACGAGTGACGAGTGTGTTGCCTTCTGGACTGTCCGATTTGCAGCTATTGATGAAAACAAAGACGGCTCGATCACAAAAGATGAATTCGGCAAAAAGGTGATCGAATGGTATTCCATAACTGATGTAAACAAGGACGGATCCGTAACCACAGTCGAATATACGGACAGATGGGTCGGCAAATGTCAGGCTGACCAGATCAAAAAGTCCATGAGCAGCAAATAGCAGAAACCTGATTCCCGGCTTTTCCATGTGGCATGCTGCGCGATAAAGCGGACAATGCTTCATGGAATTGCCGGGGCAGAACAGCGCAGATTGAGTCGAAACAAATGAAATATGGTCGGAATGCCAACGTTGCCAACATGTTGATCAATTCAGGAAACTGTATCAGGCTGCACTATTTCAGCCGCTGATCGTCAGCGTGATGACTTTGCGCAGCACCTGCCGCACATGTCACATTCCCGGTATTTTTCTGTTCCGGCACATAGAACAACGGACCACTCTCCTTGTCCCATTCCACCACCAGGCGACCACAAGCCTTGCAGTGGTATACAGGAATCCCTTGCACAAAGAATAGGGTTTCCAATTTGTCACGATCTACAGGATCCAGCACAGAGTCATAATCGGCATCCTTCAGCAACCGGTATACACCTGTCCCCGCGAATAGATTCGTATGAATTTTTGCTCCGCATAAACAGTGCAGCCATGATCCCATAATTTTTTACCCTAAAGTGGCTACTTTGGCACTATCAGCCCGCTTTTTGCACCGCTACCGATGTCCGCTGAGTCCGAGGAAATGAACAGCGTCTTGTCGCACCCCTCGTTGGTGGCTGAAATCATATACCTTGCCTGGTCGGCTTCCAACCGGTATGTCATTTTCGATCTAAACGACATGACATAGGAACCGACAACTTCATCAAGGGTGGCAGGATATCTCCCCATGTCCAGGCAATACATCTCCAGAGCAGCTTTAGCGTTTTGCAGGTCAACCTTGGCCGCAACGCAGCCCACCTTGTTCTTGAAGTAATCACGAAACTTTTCCAATGAAGCGATGTCCGTTATCCTGATGCCTGCCTCGACCGACGTGATCGCTAACGCACAGGCCATTCCTTTTCTCTGGTCAGCCGCACCATGTAAAATTTCCTCCCGCATGGCACCCGTCAACACCTTGGAGACTGCCAGCTGGTAACAGGAGTCGTACGTATCCTTATGCTCCGAGTATAGGGCAAACACCTCGTCCAATTCCATGTCAGGAACTGCCCCGGCAGCTTGTGCCGCACCAGCAACAAACAATAGAACAACTGCAATCAATGATATCTTTTTCACACCTGCCTCCCCATGCCTGCGTTTACCTGCCCAACTCCAAATAATTTTCAGGATATTTCATAGCACACGGCACCATACAAGGGCCAGAGGATTCGGTTGCACAAAGCAATGAACAGCGGAATCAAAAAGCAGGGGAATGAATTATCTGAGCGTAAGCTTCGCCTAGCTCATGGCGAGACATTTTTGTATGGTCACTATCAGACCGAGTTGGTGTATACTTAACCTTACGAAATGCTTCACACAAGAGGTGGCGCAAATGAATAAGACCATGCTTGCTGCTCTTGCGGCAGCAGCGATGCTGCTGCTGAACCCGCTGCCGGGACTTACGCGCGGCTCGCAACCCCAAGGGTCCAATTTGCCTGGCGCTCAAAGACAGGGGTTTAATCCACGTGGACCTTCCTCTCACGGAACCTATCAGCCTGGATTCCGGACCCGCGGATCCTATCCTGGGGGATACAGCTCCGGCGGATACCGAGGGACCTATCATCATGGCGGATACCGGTATGGAGGATATCCCTATAGAGGCTACTACGGGAGATATCCATACCGGTCGAATGTTTATTACAGTGGCGGGCTATGGCTGGATCCGGGATGGGGATTCTGGTGGGGTGGGCCTGCCTGGCCTTATTATTATCCCCATTATTCGACGCCACCTGTCGTCATCCAGCAATCACCAACCGAATACATCCAAAGGGATCAGGAAACAGAGGAGCCGGATTACTGGTATTATTGCCGGTCCCCCGAAGGTTACTATCCTTACATTCAACGATGCCCGAACGGCTGGCTGAAGGTTGCACCTTCCACCGTACCTCCGGACCAATAAGGAGTAAAAACATGACTTCGTTTCAAAAAAGCATTATCTCTTGCCTGGCGCTGCTGGCAGTGTCGGGATGCGTGTACATGCCGACCGGCCCGAGCGTGATGGTATTGCCGGGTAGCGGAAAGACGTTCGAGCAGTTCCAGGTCGATGACGCGGTATGCAGGCAATGGGCGGGAGGTCAGGCCGGGCAACCGCCCCAGCAGACCGTCAACCAGAATGTCGCCGCCAGCTCCGTCACCGGCACGCTCATCGGCGCAGGCCTGGGCGCTGCAGTGGGCGCTGCATTCGGCGACCCCGGCATCGGTGCCGGCATCGGTGCAGCCAGCGGTCTTCTCGTCGGCACCAGCGAAGGAGCAAACGCCGGTCAGGCTTACGGGCTGGACGCCCAACGCCGCTACGACATTGCGTATCAGCAGTGCATGTATGCCAAGGAAAACCAGATTCCCGGCGTTGCACAACGGCAACGCAGCAGACGCAGCATACCACCGCCTCCAGGCTACAATTCGGTTCCGCCGGATTATTCACCTGCACCGTCGCAACCGCAATAACCTGGCTGCTTCGATTTGCATATGTGCAGCAGGTTTCCTCGTTTGTGGTGTTAAAAAAGCCGCCGCCCTGAGAGGGAGGGGGCTTTTTTAACAGCGTAGCGAACTTCCGGAATTCCGGAACAACGAGACACAAACCGGTCCCTTTTGCCTGGCCCAGCTGCCTGCCACAAAACAGGCCTTGCCCAACTTCGACCAAGCGCACATGAGACTTCAGCGCAGATTGTGCCTTATCTCCTGGGCAAGGACTACCCTATAGGCATTTTTTATGTTTAGCGTTTTTGGTCCATATTTCCACCACCCGGCATCTATTTCGAAGCCAATGATGCCGTAACCTTCTGGATATATAATGAATAGCGAAATCCTCTCAGGTCTCTTCAACAATTCAGCATTACTGCTTGCCATGTGCCTTTTTTACGACACGCTGGCACTCAGTAGAAAAACATGGCGACTGTTCGCAAGCAATCTCTTCAGCGGGGTTTTCCTCGGGGCAATCGGCATCGCCGTCATGTTTAACCCCTTGCAATGGTACCAAGGAATAATTTTTGACACGCGTTCGATCCTGCTCTGTGTATCGGGCCTGTTTTTTGGAGTGGTCCCGACCATCATCGCAATGGGAATGACATCTCTCTATCGCTTGTACCTCGGCGGCAGCGGAGCTTTGATGGGTGTTTCAGTAATTCTTGCCTCCGGAACAATCGGCATGGTTTGGAAGTATCGGAACCCCAGAGATCTGGCAGAACTTTCATTTTCCGAGCTCTATGGTTTTGGCGTTGTAGTGCATTTCGTTATGCTCGCCCTCATGGCACTTTTGCCTGGCGCGGTTGTCATGGAATCTCTGATAAAAATCGGCATTCCCGTCATGGTCATGTACCCGGTCGCAACCGCCCTGCTGGGGAAACTGATGGTTTCACGCCACCGGCAGGTTCGGTCGGAAGACGCCCTGCGCACAAGCGAGGAACGGTTTGCCTATGCTATGGATGCGACAACCGACGGATTGTGGGATTGGGATATTGTCTCGGACAGCACATATTTCAGTCCCGGTTACTTTCGCATGCTCGGTTATCAAGCGGGAGAATTCCCTACAAAGGCCGATTCCTGGCTGAAGCTTATTCATCCGGATGACAGGGAGCAGACACTTCGGACAAATATCGACTGTATCGAAAACAGGGTTGAGAACTTCGAGATTGAGTTCCGCATGGGGCATAAAAACGGTGGCTGGCGGTGGATACTCGGCAGGGGCAAGGCGGTCAGCAGGGACGAAAACGGGAGAGCCACACGCCTGGTGGGAACGCATGTGGACATAACCGAGCGTAAAATGGCGGAAGAGTGCCTGCGGGAGAGTGAAAAACGCTACCGGGAGGTTTTTGACAACTCATTCGACGGCATCTTCCTGATCGAGATAACGGAAGACCAAAAATTCAAGGTCATCGACATCAACCCTGCCGAAGAGCGTCTGCTCGGCATCCCGGAATCTGAAGCCAGAGGCAAGTCCCTTGACGAAATTTTCCCGGCCGAAACAGCAACAATCCTGGAAGCCAACTACCGTCGCTGTATCGAAGCAGGCGGCCCGCTCAGTTACGAAGAGACACTTGATCTTGTGACCGGTTCATCTGATTTTTTCACCACTCTCGTACCCATTGCAGACGAGAGAGGGCACATTTATCGAATCGTCGGCATAGCGCACGACGTCACAAAACGGAAACAGGCCGAGGAAAGGGTTCGGGAAAGCGAACAGATGTACCGCCAACTGTTTGAACTGGAATCCGATGCAATCTTCCTCGTAAATGCTGAAACCGGAGAGATCCTCGAAGTCAATCAAACGGCGGCAACACTGTATGGCTACGAACGGGAAAAGCTGCTTTCGATGAAAAACACCGACCTGTCGGCGGAACCGACGGAAACCCGTCGTGCCACGACTGACAAACTGAACATGATACCGATTCGCATGCACCGGAAAAAGGATGGGACAGTATTCCCCGTTGAAATTACCGCGAGTCACCACGTCTGGAAAGGAAAGGATGTCCATATAGCTGCAATCAGGGACATAAGTGAAAGAATCCGTTCCGAGGAGGAGCGCAAGGAACTTTTAGCGCAGCTTTCCCATTCGCAGAAAATGGAGGCCGTAGGTCAGCTTGCAGGAGGAATTGCTCATGATTTCAACAATATACTTACGGTGATTTTTGGTTATGTCCATATCCTGCTGTCAAAAACAGAAATAAGCAGCCCACTACGGCACCCAATGGAGCAGATCCTGTTCTCCGCAACCCGTGCCGCGGATTTGACGCAGGGGTTGCTTGCTTTCAGCCGGAAGCAGATTTTGACCACCATGCCGCTGGATCTTGGGACGGTTGTCAGTGAGACGGAAAATATGCTCAGAAGGCTTGTCCGTGAGGATATTGATTTCCGGGTAACGGTAACAGACAGGGTCCTGACGGTACATGCCGACAGGGGCCAAATGGGGCAGATGCTCGTTAACCTTGTCACGAATGCAGTTGATGCGATGCCTAATGGGGGAACACTATCCATCAATGTCCATGATTTTGAAATGGACGAGCTATTTGTAAAAAATCATGGCTATGGAAGACCGGGAAGTTATGCTTGCATCACCGTTGCGGATAACGGCTGTGGTATGAATGAGGTAACGGTAAAGAAGGTGTTCGAGCCTTTCTATACCACAAAAGAGGTCGGCAAAGGGACCGGCCTCGGGCTTTCAATAGTCTACGGTATAGTTAAGCAGCACAATGGGTTCATCGGCGTAGAAAGCGAAATAAATCGTGGTTCGAAGTTTCAGATATTTCTTCCCCTGGTCACTAGTGACATCCTGGCAGACGCCCACATAAAAACCCTGACAATCAAGCAGGTGTCCGGCAATGAGACAATTCTCCTTGCTGAAGACGACGAGACCGTGCGCGCGATGAATGCCATAACGTACAAGGATGCCGGCTACCAAGTGATTGAGGCCGGCAATGGTGAAGAAGCCGTCGCAAGGTTCCTGGAAAATGTAGATACGATTGATCTTCTCGTGTTTGATGTCATCATGCCGAAAAAAGATGGAAAAAGTGCTTATGATGAAATCAGGAAAATATACCCTGACATGAAAGTTCTTTTCATGAGCGGCTACACGAAAGATATCGTAATCACCAAGGGAGTAGATGAGGAAGAGGTCTTTTTCATAGCGAAGCCGTTCAAGCCATACGAACTTCTGAAACTTACGCGCGATATACTTGATCGCTGAACCGCCCTGCCCCACCGTGCAACAATCCACCGGCACGATAGCCGAGCCGGGCAATGGATGGTGACCGATTAACGGCGACTTCGAGGAGGCTTCACCTCAGGCACAGCTATAAACCACCAGGCAGTTGCCCTCAAAATGAAAGGCCCGCTTTAAAAAAAGCGGGCCTCTATTTAGTGACATTCTTTATCTACCCATTTCATGGGTTTCAGGCATATACAGCAGCCTGTAAATCTCGTATGTATTCCAAACAGCCTGGCGGAGTGTCCTCGTTCATACGGCCCTCCTCTCTTTACTACTTTACCAAGTAAGACTGTGTCTTCTGAGATTTAACTCCTTTACATCCGTCGTTATGATCAAGGTAGCGCTACCTTGATTGTTAGTATATCCATTCCGATGCGCAAGAAACAGTCTTTTAAAAATTTTTTTGTCGGCGTATACTGTTAAATTGTGTCGTTCGGTCAGGAGACTAGTGGTCCGCCCGCCCGGATCGTAACGGCGCAAAAAGATACTCCAGTCCATTGACCTTGATCTCGTAGACAGCCTGCAGCATCCTGCCCAGCGTACCCTCCGGAAAGCCTTGATTGGCAAACCATACCACATATGGTTCCGGCAGGTCGATCAACAGCCGGCCTCGGTACTTTCCGAAAGGCATCCTCATTGCTGCCAGCGCCAGCAACTCTTCGGGATCCCCCGGCATCTCTGTGCCGGGTTGCGGCAATTCGTCACTCACAAAAACCCCTTTCCCCTGCAGTCCATCATTGCTCGCATCGAACGGCAAACGTTGTTGAACAAAAAATTATCCGACTAATCCCACTTTGGTTTTCATATTTTATCGATAGCACAGGGTGCCGGAAACAGCAATGGCGAAGATAGCGCCACCATCTGCAAGAATGAATAGTGCCTTTGTCATAGCTGAAAACCTGACACGGACCTTGGCATTTTCAAGCACGTGAGTCAGCGCAGGAAGAATTGTCTCCTGTCGAGTGCAGCCCCCTACTACGCAAGCTTAATCGTTGAAACTTAGCGATGTTTTGACGACACGTTTGCCGTCATGTTCAACAACACAGACATACCGTCCCATAACGCCGCCGGCAGTGACAAAGGCTTTGTGATCTGCGGAGGAATAGTTGATGAATCGGAAACCGTGCTGCCGCGCACTTTCTTCGACATGTGCCAGCGGGGTGCCGGCAGGCGTCTCGCGATAGAAGCTAACCAGGCTCTGTTTTGTCTGGTACCAGTTGATTGTGCAAAACAAAAGAACCGCCAACATACTGCCGAAAAACTACTTAAGAAGTCTCTTTGCCACATATCCTCCATGCCTATTTGCTATCGGGATGAACCATCCTGCCCATGAACAGGATGCTGGCGCTTTGGTTGTCCCGAATCAGGTAGATAAAGGGGTGATCGGCCCGGAAACGCGGATTCTGCCGGAAAGACTTCGTCGCCATCTCGACGGCCGTGGCGGCAGCGGCTTCAGTGCCTTCTTCGTTGACTTCAACAAAGGCCTTGTGCTTGATCTGCGAGATGAAAAGCCTTCCTATCGGCCAGCCCATGCCGCGGAAATCGGCTTTCCCCGGAAGAAACGCTTCTTTCATGCCCATCTTCATAAAGGGAGACACCAGGTCATAGCCGGTTTCACCTTTGAATTTCGGCAGAAAAAGATCCATTTGTTGAGCCGGCTGTTCGTCCAGGTTCGCCAGCCACGCCGTGAGGCTTTGATCGGTCACTTGTCTTTCCAGTGCCGGCAAGCCATCAACAGTCCGCGGCAGCAGGATGACCATCGACTGCGACTTTCCTTTGTACGGAATGGAAACGGCCTGGAAATCTTTTCCCGCCAGGAGTTTGAATTCGCCATGCTGGTACATCATCGAAACCGTCACCTGCTTGGTTGCCGACACACTGAAAGGTGCATCATGGGTACTGCTTTTCCGAAATTGACTTGCCCAGGTTCCTTTGAAGTAAATCGCATTCAGCAGCACGCAAACGGAATTGGGATCAAGTTGTTCGAGTATCTTCTCGATTTTCCCCTCGGTCTTCTGCTTGACCCAGCCGTTGATGGTATTCAACCCGCCACCAAAGATTTCGGCATCGAAATATTCTTTCAAGGTAGCTTTGAACTCACTGCTCACATCACCTCCGGTGAGGATCAAGGCGTTGGCAATAGCCAGTTTCTGCCCGTTTTCCCTGGCACTGGCGAGGAGTTCCATGTTCAGGGCCTTGAACGCGGAAGGTAGCGCACTTTGAGCCAACGAAAAGTGAAGGACCGACTTCATTTCTCTTGCCGTAGTATCGCGCGCCCCGGCGTAGGTCATGCCAAGCGCGGCCGATATACTGTACGGTGAAAAGAAGAGATTGCCTTCCGAGGCACCAAGCTCGCGATACATTTTCACAGCAAAAGCGCTGTTTCCCTGCACAATGTTTTCAAGCGATAACGGTCCCGATGGAGGTGCCGCCAGTGATCGCGCAGAGGGCACGGCAAACACGAAACTAATCAAAATGGCCGACAACACCGATACTATCCGCTTCATTTTTCTCTCCTCTCAATAGGCAATCTCCAGGAAGTTCTTCCCAAAAGCAAAAATCTCCTGACGTCGCCAGTCTCTTCTTTATTGGACTCTTTTGCATCGGATGAACTCTAACGTGGCAGCGGAGGAATGGTTTTCTGTAGCTTGGGCGGTTTCGGGTCATCCTTTTTCAGATCATTGGGATCAACAACCCCGGTCTTGCCGCTCAGGTCGACCGGGTCGGCAGCAAAGGAATACACTGAACTACCGAGCAAACAAAACAGTGCCAGCAACAACGGAAACTTTTTCATAACATTCTCCTTTCGGGTTGAAACAGCTGTCCTGCCCCATTTTCTGCATATGCTGTTTAGACAATCCGCAAATCTTTTTTGTTCCCGGGTTGCACTATTTTTTTATCAGGCGGTTGCAGACCCTGAAAATCTCATGAAACAGGAGTCCGAAACGGTAGCGGATCGAGGAAGACATTCTATAGCCAACAGGTCACGCCCCAAATTTGTATCACATGACCAAATATTTTGTGATATGTTTGAGAAGTTTTGAAAATATTGACAGAATAGTGAGGAATTTCCTGTGGATGATCTTCTTGCAAAAGCATTTGACGCAATGCCGTCCCCGGTCTTCGTTGTTGATGCAGACGTAAGGATTTATGAATACAATATAGCTGCCGAAGCACTTCTAACTGCCGAAAAACCGGAAGTTCTAAGGATGCGCGGAGGAGAGGCACTTCACTGCCTGCATCACCACGTCGAGGAAAATAGCTGTGGTCGAACTGTGGCCTGCGCTGACTGTGTTGTTAGAAACTCCGTGAATAAGGCCTTCCACGGAGGCAAAGTTGTTCGCAGTCGCCAAAAAATGGAACTCGTCCGGGATGAAAAAGTCATTGAGGTTTACGTCTTGGTAACCTCTTCTCCTTTTGTTTTCCAGAACACTCACTATGCAATTCTGGTACTGGAAGACATCACCGAACTGATTGAACTTCGAAATATCATACCGATTTGCTCCGTGTGCAAACAAGTACGGACTGACGAAAATTACTGGGTACAAGTGGAATCATACCTCAAGGATCGGCTGGATATCGAGTTTACCCACGGGTTGTGCCCTTCCTGCCGTGATACATACCTGGACGAACTAAACGTTCTAAAACAACATAAGTAATGGAGAGACCCTTCCCACGCGCTCTCCCGAAACTCTGTGGTCAAGTAATGGCGGCCTGTTGCGAAACAAAATCAGGAGTCAGCCTTGAAAAAATCGTTTTATGACACTACAAACTATCCCGCCTCACTCCCAACCGATCCTATCGATTCAAATTACCCTCGCGGCAACTATCAAGCGCCGCAATGTACCGGTCATGCCGGCGACCGAGAAAAAGCTGGGCGGTCATAGCGCCGAAAAATGCAAGGAACATAACCCTGGATATCCCTCTGATCTCCCTGGGTTCCAAGAAACACCTCCGACGCCTCCCCGCCCAGCGACTCCGCCCGCCATTTGGCAAATTCATAGCAGGCACTGACGACAAGGCAGACACTGGTAATCAGGAAGAAGAACCATTATCCCGGCCGGAGCGACGAAATCCTCAACTGCACCTCGCCGACCATGATGACCGAAACGAATCCCTGGTCGAAATGGCCAAGACGGTCGTAGTGGTTACGGGAAAAGTCGAACAGTCCTGCAGCCAAAAGCCGAGCGGATCCTTGGCATAGGTAAAGTGCCCGCCGACCATGATGATCACGACATGGAGAAAGATCAACCGGCAGGCGAGCACCGTAAGAGGAAAGCGCGTTGCGGTAACCATCAACAGAGGAATTATGATCAGCACCGGCCGGCGCCACATCCATCCAGCAGCTAGCCCGCTCGTATGGTCCGATATCGGAGATCGTCAAGAAAACGGCGCCCCTTAGAAGCAGCACTATCTTTTCTTTTCTGGATATAACAACTTTCTTTTTCGTGGCAAGGGCAGTTTCCTGGCGTTGCCACGAAGTTTTCAGCTACGAAATCCTGACACGAAGAAAGCCGCCTGCCGGAATAATCCGGCACTACGGCTTCGCCTTATTGAACACCCTGCTATTCTGTTCCATGCCTCACCAGATAACTCCAGTCACAACACGCAGGAAAATCATTTTTATCGAATGTTCAACGTAGTAGCAAAGCCGAAAAATATAACCATGTAATTATTTCAATCAAGACAAAAAGAAGATCATATCGGATAGGGTACGGCTTCCTGCCAGGAAGCGTCGTCACGTCAACTGAGAGACAAAAAGTATCGCCTATGATTGATGCTTCACAAAATTTCCGCAAGAGGTTTACTTCCCGCAACGTGATCCAAAAACTTGTCAGAAACTCGATGCTACCGACCACGGAAGAGGCATACATGAACAAATGGCAATCTTTCATCAGGCGTTTAAACATTTGCAACCTAGTAATTACACATACTTATGGTAAATTATTACTAAAGAGCAACATGCCTGGCATTTTCGCCAATCTCCCCTTCGTATCGGAGCAAACGTTATGATCAACAAAACAACAAAACCCGGAGCGATTCGTGCTTTGTTCCGCTACCTTCAGTCACTGTTGAGCATTAAGAGAACCGGGAGCCGCAGCCATCGAGTTTCCGTATATATTTTTGCGGTAGTTGCAACAGTGGTGACACTGATAATTTATTATGCCTTGGGCGTGGCAGTCGAAGGGCGGCTGTCCGCAATCCTGTTCGTATTGCCGATCGTTATCAGCGCCTACCTGGGCGGATTGGGTCCGGGCGTGGTATCCACTCTTCTCTCCGCTGTTTTCCTGGTCTATTTCGTTATCTCGCCGACCTACAGTTTTAAAATAGTGAAGAACCTGAACCTGAGCCAGCTATTGATACTCATCAGCAACGGCGTTCTGGTCAGTTTTCTGATAGAGGTACTACATCGCTCGCGGGCCTATGCCGAAAAACGCACCCATGATTTCCTAGCTGCAAATGAAAAGCTTGAGGCGGAAGTTACCGAGCGCAAACGAGCAGAAGAAGCGTTGCAGGAGAGAGAACGCAAGCTCACCAGTATCTTCCGCGCGGCGTCGGTCGGCATTGGACTGGTAGCCAACCGCTGTCTCATCGATGTAAACGAAACCCTGTGCAGGATGACCGGATATTCCAGGAAGGAACTGCTCGGAAAGTCTGCCCGCATGCTCTATCTCAACGACGAGGAGTTTGACTATGTCGGCAGGGAAAAATACCGGCAGATTGCCGAGCAGGAAACCGGGAAGGTTGAAACTCGCTGGATGCGAAAGGATGGATCGATTATCGATATCATACTCAGCTCGACCCCCCTGGATTGGAAGGATCTCTCAAAAGGAGTGACATTTACCGCGCTCGACATAACGGAACGTATACAGGCAGAAAGGGAATTACGCAATTCGTTGAAAGAAAAGGAAATCCTGCTTCACGAGGTGCACCATCGGGTAAAAAACAACCTGCAGGTAATCTCTTCCCTGATCATTCTGCAGTCCGATCATATTACCGACAAATATGCCCTCGAGTTGCTGCGCGAGTGTCAGAACCGGATTAAATCGATGGCGCTCGTCCACGAAGAACTGTACCGCACCAAAGACTTTGCCGCGCTCGACTTATCAGGCTATGTTAACGGCCTGGTCAGCTCCCTGTTCCAATCGTATGCGGTAGACAAAGCGCAAGTAACACTGGAAATAGCTGCCGAAAAGATCCCCCTTGAGCCTGATGTGGCAATACCGTGCGGAATGATCATCAATGAACTGGTCTCAAACTCCCTGAAACACGCCTTTCCCAGCGGCCGTGTCGGCACAATCCGGGTCGAGGTTCGGGAATCCGCTGACCGGCTGGTCATCATTTCGGTAGCCGACAACGGGGTGGGACTCCCCGCAGCACTGGAACCAGGCGAAACCGGGACCCTGGGGCTGCAGCTGGTTTTCATGCTGGCGGAACAACTGCACGGCAAAGTCACTATCATGCGGAACGAAGGCACCGAGTTTCGGGTCGTTTTTAAGAAACAGCCACCGGATCAGGAATTGTCGTAAAACTGCAAGGGGGTAACCCGGGACAGACTTGACGGTCAACGGAAGATACCGCCTCAATTTTTACCAGAAACAGCACCATTCCCAGCACCCCGACAACCACCCGCAATACCGGCAGAACCCTCTCCCTGTCCGACAACTCCACCCGGTCCCGGCAAATTTCTCCCCAGGGATGACAGGAAGGCGAATATCCTGTATCATTGTCAATCCCCGGACCGAACTCCCCTCGCAAGCCGGAGCGTACCTCGGCAAACGGCCGCAAAAACCACTGAACCCACGAAAAAGGCAACAGACTCCATGCTCATCATTGTCGAGTCGCCCACCAAGGCGAAGAAAATACAATCGATCCTGAAAGTGAAAACCATGTCCACGGTGGGACATTTCAAAGATCTGCCCGATTCTACCATGGGTGTCGACCTGGCAACCTACACGCCGACCTTCGTCTACCACGAAAAAAAGAAGCACCTCCCCAAGGACCTGCGCGCAGCGGCCAAAGGCGAGACCGTTATGCTGGCCGGCGACCCGGACCGGGAGGGGTATGCCATCAGCCGCCATATCTATGAAGAAGTCAAGGAAGTAGCCAAGGAATGCCTGCGGATGGAGGTCTTCGAAGTCACCGAAAAGGGGCTGAAGGAATCCCTGGCCAAGGCGGTGCCATTCGAGCAGACCAACGAGGGGCTGTACAGCGCTTTTCTCGGCCGGAGGATCGGCGACCGACTGGTGGGCTACATCCTCTCGCCGCTGGCAAGCAGGAACCTGCGCGGCAAATTCAGCGTCGGCCGCGTGCAGTCTCCCGCGGTCCGTCTGGTGGTAGACCGGGAAAGGGAGATCCGCAATTTCCCACCGAGCCCGTACTGGATACTTGACATCCAACTGGACAAGGAAGGCACCACCTTTCTCGCCCGGCACGTGAAGGGCAAGTTCACCTCTGTCGCAGATGCCGAGGCTATCATCGACGCTATCCAGGCAGAGAGTCATGCCCTGGCGGAAAAAGTGGATAAGAAAGAGGCCCGCCAGTCACCCAAGCCTCCGTTTACAACCGTCGACCTGCAGGCGGCTGCGGCCGTGCGCCTCAAGTTCAGCCCGGAACAGACCATGAAACTGGCCCAGGGTCTGTTCGACCACGGCTTGACCACCTACCACCGCACCGACTCGGTGCGGATGGATGACGCATTCATCAGCGAGATCAGGGAGTTCCTCGGCACAGCCCTCGGCGCCGAATATCTGCCGGCGAAACCGAACCGGCATAAGTCGAAAAACACCCAGGCAGATGCCCATGAAGGCATCCGCCCGACCAAGATGCATTCCACCGCCGAAATCGCGGCAATCGTCCGCAAGGAAGGTCTCACTGCCGATCATGCCCGGCTCTATGAGCTGATTTTCAAGCGGGCCGTTGCCAGCCAGATGGCGCCAGCGGTGTACGACTCCACCACCCTGCTGTTCCAGGTGGCCGGAGAGAAATTCAAGGCCTCCGGGAGAATTCTGAAATTCGACGGTTTTCTAAAGGTTTATGCCGAAAATGAGGAAGAAAAGGAGAAAAAGGACGACGAAGACACCGTGCAGGAACTGCCATTGGTGGAAGTTGGAGAACTGGTGCCGAAAGTGAAGGAAATCCTGGCGGAGAAGAAGACCAAGCCGCCCGGCCGCTTTACTCTCGGTTCGTTGGTGAAAGAACTGGAACGGCTGGGCATCGGGCGTCCGTCAACCTACGCCGCCATCACCAAGAACATCATCGACCGGGGCTATGTAAAAGAGGAAAAGCGAAAGGTCGTTCCCCTGCCGCCGGGCGAAACGCTGGTGGATTATTTGCGCGACAAGCATCCCTGGGTGATCGACTACGCCCTTACCGGCCGGATGGAAAACTTCCTCGATCTGATTGTCGAGAACAAGGAGACCTGGCAGCGGTTCTGCAAGGGGGTTCACGGCAAAATGGGCTTCTCGGTACCGCCGGTACGGGCCGTGGCCGGCGGCCCCAGCGAAGCACAGCTGAAATACGCCCGGGACCTGGCAACGAAAAACAACCTGACCATCCCCGAAGAGACCCTGAACAGCGGCAAGTCCCTTTCCCTGTGGATCGAAGGAATCGTGCGCAGGAAAAGACCGAGCGATGAAAAGAACCCGGTAACAGGCTAGAGTCCTGTGCTCGGCTAAGTTCGCTGTGCAGGTCATGCGATAATGGGCCAGCCTTGAAAGGCTGGCCCATTTTTTATTATCCCGAAAACACCTGCCGAAAGCCTCCGCAGTTCGACTGCCAGCAGATTTCCGATCAGCCCGAAACAGCACTTTCAAGCCAACAGAATACTGTTCTCTTTCGACCCCAGGACTGAAAACATTTCCCAAACATGCTATTTTTCAGCCACTTATCAACCGCTTGTCTGGCAGTAGGCCTGTTCCGGCAGCGGCAAAAGCTTTCATGTTCTTTACCAGACATAAAATACCTGCAAATGTTTTAGTTATATTTAAATTATTTTCCCACCATTTCAAACCACTGTTTTCTCTCGCTTAGTCAGCTATTTAGACAATATCTTTCAACAGTTGCAACCCGTAAAACAATGCCCCGTTCGATTATTTTCCATTGACAGAATGGTTTAGCTTAACTAAAAAGCATAGGCGCGATCTCCCCGCACCCCTGCCGCAAGACCCTTCACGCGGGGATATCGCCGCTCCCCACCGGCCTGAGCAATCAGCCGCACATTGTATTTAAACCGGGTTCCGTATCCCGGAATTTTCAGGAGGATCCACACGATGGTAGAAGAAAAAATCAATCAGATGGTACAGAAGGCCAAGGCAGCTGTTGTCGAATTCAAAAAACTCGACCAGGCAAAAACCGACGCGATCTGCGAAGCAATCGCCAAGGTTATTGACGCAAACAAGGAAGAGCTTGCCAAAATGGCTGTTGAAGAAACCCGTCTCGGCAACGTGGCTGACAAGACCATCAAGAACTACTTCGGCTCCACCGTTATCTGGAATGACATGAAAGACGTGAAAACCGTCGGCGTGGTGAAAGACGAAAACGACATCATCGAAATCGCCGAACCGGTTGGCGTAGTGGCTGCTGTTACCCCCACCACCAACCCCACCTCCACGGTCTGTTTCAAGGTGCTTTCTTCCCTCAAAGGCCGCAACGTGGTGATCTTCGGCTTCCATCCCCGCGCCCAGAAATGCTGCACCAAAACCGCCCAGCTCTGCCTGGACGCCGCCATTGCCGCAGGCGCACCCAAGGATTGCATCCAGTGGATCGAAGAGCCTTCCGTGGCAGCAACCAACGCACTGATGACCAACCCCGGCGTTGACGTCATTCTTGCCACCGGCGGCGGCGCAATGGTCAAGGCTGCATACAGCTCCGGCAACCCCGCTTTCGGCGTAGGCGCAGGCGGCTGCCCGGTGTATGTCGCTGCTGACGCAGACATCGATCAGGCCATGAACGACGTAGTTCTCTCCAAAACCTTCGACAACGGCGTTGTCTGCGCATCCGAACAGAACCTGATCTTCGACGATGCCAAAGTTGCGGAAAAAGCCATTGCCAAGCTGCAGGAAATCGGTGTGTACCTCGTCAACTCCGAAGAGAAGGCAAAACTTGAAAACCTCTATTTCGGCGAGTGCACCGTAGTGTCCGGAAAAGTGGTTGGTCAGGCTGCTCCGGTTATTGCCGAAATGGCCGGCTTCTCGGTACCCGAAGGAACCCGTGCGCTGCTGGTCGGCCCCCTCAAGGGAACCCAGGAAGTAGAGCCGATGAGCCGCGAGAAACTCTCCCCAAGCCTCGGTTACTACATCGTTGACGGTAAAGATGCCGCCATCAACCTCTGCGCCGAATTGCTGAAAAAAGGTGGCGCAGGCCACACCGCCGGTATCCATTCGGCAAGCGACGCCCTCTGCATCGAATTTGCCGAAAAGGTAGACGCAAACCGCGTAACCTTCAATTCGCCCACCAGCCACGGAGCGATCGGCGGACTATTCAACGTAATGATTCCCTCCCTGACCCTCGGCTGCGGTTCACAGGGCAACAATATCACCACCGACAATGTCAGCTTCCGCAACCTGGTAAGCATCAAACGCGCAGCACGTCGCGTTGTCCAGGGCTAAGGCAGTTTTGACCAACCGGTTGAACAGTGCAAATGGCTCGCCATCGCAGGAAGAGCCACAAAGCAAGCAGTACCATGACATGTCCCCCTCCACCTCGGTGGAGGGGGCCTCCTTCCCTTCATACCGATAACCGCCCGCCCCAGGACGACCCCTTACCATCCGTTCGACGTTAGCATCATCTACCCAACTCGCAAGATTCGGCCCGTAATATTTTTCCCTTCAGGGCTGACACTGGCTTTTCCTTTGGTATCCTGTAACTATACCCTCTGAACCGCCTTACCACCGCTGCCCAGCTTGGGATGAGACTTGCAGGGAACGTCTTGCCAGGCTTCAACACAGAAATCCTGGCCAAGAACAATAGTCCGAAACGGGAGGTGCAGAAATGACCAAACCGGGGAAAGAAAAAAGCGTCACCAGCAACATTCCGCAAGACATGAAAAAGTTGCACAAGGAGCCGCCGGTAGCTGGTGATATCTGCGAAATCTGCGGAGCAACGCTGGAATGTGATCCTGAAAGCGGGGAATGCTACTGTCCGGAATGTTTCTATGAAGACGAAGAAGCCTGACTTCCACAGACCGCCAAAGCAGAAAACCCCCAGGAGACATTATCAGTCAACTGGGGGTTTTTATTAAACCTGAACCGATACGACACCGGCCAGTACTTTCTTTCCGGTCTACCGGCTCCGCACTGTATCAGCGGGTACGTCGCACCTGGTTGGTACGAGACGGTGCAGCAACGTCGGCCTGAACCGGACGGCTTTGTTTTCGCTGCACCTTTTCCGACGATTTTGGTTTTGCGCTTACCTGCTGACCGGCCGGATTGCGCCGATCGGACTCTTTTTTCGCCCCGTCAGGCTTGCGGGCAGGCCTCGGTTGCCGCGGTGGCCGGGCGAATTCAATATCCTTGCGAGGCGCCGGCACGTTATAATCAAAACCTGCCACCGTACAGCGACCAATTGAGGCACCGAGCGTTTTCTCGATGACGCGGACCATGGTCGAATCCTCGCCGGTCACCAGGGTAAAAGCGTCGCCGCTCTTGGCGGCACGGCCGGTACGGCCGATACGGTGGATAT
>JAQUHN010000246.1 GCA_028683555.1 Geobacteraceae bacterium
TGATCCACCACTGCAGAATCCTCTGTTCGCATTTTTTGCATGGTACCTTTTTTATCTCATGGGATCGGCACTGGAAGAACTGTGGGGTGCTTTCCGCTATAACATCTTTCTTCTGGTCGGCTACAGACTGATGGTAGCGGCCTCTTTTTTTACGCCGCTATTTCCGGTCAGCAACGCTTTTCTCGGTGGTTCGGTCTTTCTGGCTTTTGCTTTTCTCTTCCCGGATTTTCAGCTGCTGCTGTTTTTTATTCTTCCGGTGAGAATAAAGTGGCTGGCTCTCCTTACCTGGCTTGGTTACGGTTATCTGTTTCTCGTCGGAGGGTGGTCGGCGCGGATGATGGTGCTCGCTTCGGTAGGTAATTTTCTGTTGTTTTTTGCCCGGGATATCATGGTTAATCTGAAATACGGCAAAAGACGGCTGGTGAAGAAGGCCAGCGTCACCATGCCCGGAAATGATCGGCCTTTTCATCGTTGTACGGTCTGCGGAATCACCGACAAGACCCATCCGAAGATGGATTTCCGCTACTGTCCGGATTGCGACGGTCAGTATGGCTATTGCACGGAACATATCTTTGACCATGAACATGTGAAAAAATGACAACTGCTTGCTGCTGCTACGGCTGCCGGCAAGAGGGGGGTTTCGTGGCCGATTTTAACTGGTCGTTGCTCTATCTCATCAGCGAGTGGACAACCCGTTTCATTATGCTGGTGTATGTGCCCCAACGGAGGACGGCGGCTTCGGCGCGTACCTGGCTGCTGCTGATTTTTCTGCTTCCCGTGCCGGGGGTTATCATCTATGCCCTGTTCGGTCGTATCTACCTCCCCAGGCGGCGGATCGAAATGCAGCAACGGGCGTCTCGTATCATCCGGAAGGCCCAGCAGCAGTTCGGTACCGATGTCGTCTCGGTGGAAACGCTTGACGCGCAGCTTGCCCCGATCGTTGCCCTTGCACGTCGCCTCGGCGACTTCGAGGCGGTTGCCGGAAACTCCGTCGAGTTGCTGCCCGATTATGAACAAGTGATTGACCGTCTTGTCGAGGATATCGCTGCGGCCAAGCGGAACGTTCGTCTGCTCTTTTATATTTTTCAGGATGATGCTACGGGGCGCCGTGTTGCCAATGCCCTTGTGGAGGCCGCCGGCAGGGGGGTGTCATGCACCCTGTTGATGGATGCGGTGGGCTCGAAACAGGGACTGAAGGCATTGGCAGCCCTGCTGCGATCAAAAGGTGTCGAAGTGCAGGCAACCCTCCCGGTCGGGCTCTTCAGGCGCAGCACCGCACGCTTCGATCTGCGTAACCACCGGAAAATTGCCCTGATCGACGGCTGTGTCGGTTATACGGGTTCACAAAACATAACCGATCCGGAGTTCGTCAAGGGCTATCCCAATGAAGAACTGATGGTTCGAGTAACCGGTCCCGTTGTCCGTCATCTGCAGGCGGTGTATTTTGCCGACTATTATTTCGAAACGGGGCGCGAACCTGATCGCAGTGAGACTTTCTGTGAAATCGGCCAAACCGGCTCCACATTATTGCAGGTGGTGCCGAGCGGTCCCGGATTCCGGCGCCAGAATGGCCAGGAACTTATTGTCGCTATGCTCTATGGCGCACGGGAAAGGGTTGTGATCACGACACCCTATTTTGTTCCCGACGAGCCGGTTCTTCAGGCTATTCGCTCCGCGACGCGACGTGGTGTTGCCGTCCATCTGGTGGTATCGATGCACGCCAACCAGCTGGTAACCCAGTTGGCGCAACGTGCTTACTACGACGATCTGCTGGAGGCAGGCGTGGTAATCCATCTGTATGAGCCCCGGTTCCTTCATGCAAAGCATTTGACCATCGACGCCACTATCGCCCTTATCGGTTCGACCAATATGGATATCCGCTCATTTGCCCTGAACGAGGAGATAAATCTGCTTGTCTACGACCCTGAGGTGGTAGCAGGCCTGCGAGCCGTGCAGGAAAAATATTTTGCCTGCAGCGAGCGTCTGTCCCACGAGACCTGGCGCCGACGAAAACCCGTTTCCCGGGTCCTGCAGAATACTGCCCGATTGGCGGATTCGCTGCTGTGATTTTGGTTATATTTTCTGCATCATCGGTGACCGGGCAGTCGCGTCCCATTCCGGTTTCGTTCCGTGCAGTGGAACTGGGCCATGATTTTTGTGTCATTTCTTGATTTTTATCGTGTCATGACGATAAGAATAGAAAAGCCATGACGGCGCAGCGAAAGCGACGGATTCCTCTTGGTCTTGCTTTTTTATCGAGTTGTCTGCACACTGAACCTGCAACATAAATACTGGAGGTCGAATGTTCGACGCAACATCATCATATATGGACCCGCTCAATCTTGAAGGGGAGAAACAGATTCAGATTGCCGTTTTCATGACGGGATTCGATTCTGTCACGCACGGTAACGACGAATATATTCTGCTGACATCTCCTGACAGTTTGCCGGGTGACTATCATCGTTTTTATCAGCTGCCGAACGATACCAGAACTCTGGATGAACTCATGGGTGTCATGGAACTGGCCGAGGAATATAGTGCATTTCCTTATGTCAGCAGGTCCCTTGGGTAACGAAGGGTTCTTTTCCTGTTCACCGTGGTTTTACTTTCGGATCCCTGAGGTACCAGGTTATTGTTGCCACGGGATTGTTTACGTATGATTCGATTGTAGGTGGCAGGAAATCACTTGCGGCATTACAGGGTTGCCTGGTTCCAGGGTTGGGACGCCCCTTGTCCGACAGTTATGAAAGACCGGAAAAAGCCGATATCGTCAGCAAATTGCTTGCGGTATCGGCTTTTGTCATTTTGGGCAGAGATGGATGTCTCTCAGGATATGGCTTATGCCGGTACTATGGAAGCAATTTTCCGACTTTGTCATCAGTTTCCGGGAACTTGCCTGAGATGGTTCACTGGTTTTCTTGGTCAAAATGTCATTAAAAAGTAAGGGCCGCAGGTATTTCTTCAATTGCGATTCATCTGATTTGTGTCACAATTAATAGCAGGAAGTTGCCTTACTATTTCACTGCAGCATACTGCGGACAAGGAGGTTTATCATGTTTAAGCCACGGCGAATTCTTGTGCCCACCGACATGTCGGAACACTCGACCAATGCGATTCGTGAAGCTCTTGATATTGCCAAACAGTACTCTTCTGAGGTCATACTGCTTCACATAATCAAGCACCCTGTTGAGCCTTGTGCTGGTGAGTTCTGCATCAGTATCGACCTTCAGAACCAGTTGAACAAAGAGATGATGGAGTCAGCGAAGAAATCCATTGCCGATCAGTTGGCGAAGATGCAGGGGATAGAGGGATTAACGATTACCACTGATGTAAAAATCGGTATTCCCTATCATGAAATCATCAATGAAGCTGAAGAGAAGGGTGCGGACCTGATTGTTATATCGCCTCTTGGCGCAACGGGTCTGGCGAAGTATGTAATGGGCAGTGTGACCCGGCACGTGCTGCTGGGTGCCAAGTGTCCGGTTCTGCTGTTGAAATAGCCAGCGTTTTGCCAGAAATGCGAGAGATGATAACGTCCCTTCCTCCGATACTAAGGGGAGGGGACGGTTCAAGTCCGTTGAGGTGGTAAACTGATGCCTTTCGCATCAGAACATGGACCTACACTGCATCCCTGACAACGGCCGGAGTTATGCCTTCCAAGGGCAGGATTCTGTCAACCGCTCCCAGTTTGATTGCCTCCTTCGGCATGCCGAATACGACGCATGTTGCTTCATCCTGGGCAATGGTAGCGGCACCGGCCTCTTTCATTTCCAGCATCCCCTTTGCACCGTCATCACCCATTCCCGTCATAATTACGCCTACCGCGTTTTTTCCCGCATAACGGGCTGCCGAGCGGAACAGCACGTCCACGGAAGGACGATGCCTGCTTACCAACGGACCGTCTTTGAGCTCAACGTAGTACCGTGCGCCGCTCCTTTTTAGCAGCATATGGCGGTTGCCGGGCGCTATGAGAGCACGGCCGGGTATTACCGTATCATTGTTCTCCGCCTCCTTGACCGAAATACGGCAGAGCGTGTCGAGACGGGCGGCAAAGGACCGAGTGAAGTGTTCCGGCATGTGCTGGACGATCACGATGCCGGGTGAGTCGAGGGGCATGGCCTCAAGGAATACCCGCAGCGCTTCGGTACCGCCGGTCGAGGCACCCACTACGACAACTTTTTCGGTGGTCCGGATCATTGCTTTCGAGGTGGTCTTTGCCAGGACCGCATCTGCGGTCAGTTTCGGCGCCACCTTTCTCATGCTGCTCCTGACCGGCCGAACGCGGGCGAGCGATGCAGCTTTTACGGCGTCGCAGATGATTACCCTGGAGTCTTCGAGGAATTGTTTTATGCCGAGGCGTGGTTTCTGAATGATTTCCACGGCGCCAAACTCAAGTGCTTTCAGTGCGGTTTCCGATCTTTCCTCGGTGAGACTGGAACACATGACAACCGGAATCGGATGCTGGCTCATGATCTTCTGCAGAAAGGTGATACCGTCCATCCGCGGCATTTCCACATCCAGGGTTATGACATCGGGAATCTCGTTGCGAATCCTTTCTGCGGCAATATAAGGATCGGCCGCCGTGGCCATTACTTCGATGCCGGGATCGGAAGCGAGGATTTCCGTAAGGGCCTGACGCACTACTGCCGAGTCGTCGACTATCAGCACCCGTATCTTCTTTTCACTCATAGAGTCACCTCTTGATACTACGGAGACGTT
>JAQUHN010000247.1 GCA_028683555.1 Geobacteraceae bacterium
GCTCGGTAGCAAGTGGTTCTACCATGACTGGTTCGACAATCCTTTCAAGTACCCGGCAAAGGCAGCATCCCTTGTTGCCACGGTGCTGATGTGCTGGTGCATTGTCCTTGCTACGCGTCTTCGTTTTATCGAAAGCTATTTCGGCGGACTCGACAAGGTATACCAAGTTCACAAGCGCCTGGGGAAATGGTCCTTCTACATCATCATTGCCCACCCGCTTTTTCTCGCCATGAACCGGTTGCCGGATATTCAGTCCTTTCTGCGGGCGCTCTGGTTCCAGGACTTTTCCAAAGGACAATATCTCATCGGTTTCAATATCGGCATTATCGCTTTCCTGTCAATGGTCCTCCTGGTCACTGCAACCCTGTGGGTCAAACCTCCCTACCATGTCTGGAAACGCACCCATGAGTGGTTCGGACTCGTTCTACTGATCGTGCTCGCCCATATACTCGTTGTTGACCGGGACATCGCACGATACCCCCTGCTGGGCTTTCTGATGTACTCACAGTTGGGCCTGGCCTTGGCCGCTTTTTTGTATATTCGCTTCCTCTACCGTTTCCTCGGCCCCCGTTTTCGTTACCATGTTTCAAACATCGAGAAGCATGGGGATATACTTGAAATCACCTTCAACCCCGAACAGGAAAAAATGGACTTTAGACCAAGCCAGTTCATCTACCTGGTTGTCCATAAAAACGGTATTTCCCCGGAAGCACATCCCTATTCCATTGCAAGCGGCTACAATCTCGCCTCCAGCTTCAAACTGGGCATCAAGAAGGTCGGCGATCACACACGGACCTTGGACCTGCTTGAAACAGGCGACCCGGTTTCGGTCTATGGCCCCTATGGCCATTTCAGCGACAGGTTTCTGTCAGGTGAAAGAGATTGCGTTTTTATCGGCGGAGGGATAGGCATCACTCCTTTTCTCGGAATGTGGCATGTAGCGCTTCATTCCGAGGAGCGCATTTCACCTGCAGAAGCCCCGGAAGCTCTCGAACACCTCCATCCGGAAATAATGAAATCGTGGAAAAGCCCTCTCGTTTCTCTCTTTTACATTTGCGCCAGGGAAGATCAGGCAACCTTTGACAACGATATTAGAAACGAAGTAATCTTAAGCCATTTCCACGGATTCGAGGCCTTTGAAAATCGCGGACACCACTACGAACTGTACCTCGACTCGCTGCAGGGCTTTATCTCAGCTGAATATATCGATGGCAATGTCCGGGGCGGAGTACGGGACAAAAACATCTTTCTATGCGGACCATCGCCAATGGTCTCAACACTTATTCGCCAATTCACTGCGCTCGGCGTTCCGACCGGGCAGATCATCACCGAGGACTTCAACTTGCTGTAAGTTATCGGTCTCGACACCCTTCAAAGGAGCCTCCGCCTCATGAATGACTTCACCCTTGATCCACGCCTTGCCCAGGACTGTGTTGTGCTGGGAAAAATGCGCCTCAGTCTCCTGCTGTTGATGAAGAACTCTCTGGTACCCTGGTTCATTCTGGTACCGCAACGCACCGCAACGGAACTCTTTCAACTGGACCGGCAAGACCAGGCGGCACTGCTGGAAGAAATCAACCTCCTGTCGCGTTTCGTGAAGGAACATTTCGCGGTGGAAAAACTCAACGTGGCGGCAATCGGCAATATTGTCCAGCAACTCCATATCCATGTTGTCGGCAGGAATTCGAATGATTTCTGCTGGCCGAATGTCGTCTGGGGCACAAAGGAGCAACGACCCTATACGGACCAGGAAGTCAAGGCCATCACTGCCGCGCTGGGCAAAAAAATGCCGTTAGACGCTCTTCAGCTGAGTTGATCTCTTGTATTTTGACGGTTCAGATAAAGATTCAGGAAAAGACCGGGAATGCATGCGCACCGCATTCCATGCCAGGAGCTAGCCGATGAAAACACGTCGTCACATCCTGTCGCTCGTTGCATTGATCATGACGCTGGTGCTCATCCAGTTTATCCCTGTCCACCGCACCAACCCTGCCAGTGAAACCGAAATCACCGCCCCCGGCCCGGTACTGGTCATCCTGCGCAAGGCCTGTTACAACTGCCATTCCAACCAGACCAGGTGGCCATGGTATAGCAACATAGCGCCTGTTTCCTGGCTGGTGGCCAGAGACGTGACCAAGGCCCGGGAGGAGATGAACTTTACTACCTGGAACCGTTATACGCCAATAAAACAGTCCGCCAAACGCGAAGATATCTGGAAAGAAGTGAAAGGCGGCCACATGCCCCCCCTGCCCTACCGCCTGATGCACCCCGAAGCCCGACTTACGCACGAGGAAAAGGAGCAACTGCGCGCCTGGTCGACCACCCCGTGAACCAGTTTTCCGGACAAACACCAACACCTCATGGGAAACGTGTCATAGGAGTTGCGAGCATTGATCGCGCATCCGGCAGGCACGTCCCCCATCTGCCACAGGAGATACGTATGGTAAAAACTTTCATCAAGACTGCCTTTCTGATATCGACCGTTTCGTTCCTCGGCTGCGCACTCCATGTCGCGGCCCCCCCACCGGCTCCGGAGCAAGGCAAGGTTGCCGTCTGCCATAAGGGTAAAAACACCCTCTATGTAGATGACAATGCCGTAAAGGCCCACCTGAAGCACGGCGACTATTTGGGACCCTGTCGCTGACCGGAGTCTCCAACAACCGAAACGTATGCCGGCCGGACGTTCTTTGACACCATTCTTTTCACGCCTATACTTATAGGCAGGTCAGTAAATACCGCTTCCACAAACTATCCATTGTGCGAAAACAGGAGGTAATCGCTATGGCTGACAAAAAGGATACCGAACTGGAAAGAAAAGAACCCCGGGAAATCATGAAACCCATGAAAGGATTGGCTTCCCCCTTCGAAGAAATGGAGCGGTGGTTCGAGGAAGCGTTCCGTCGACCATTTTTCGCTCCATCCTGGATGCCCAGGTTTAAGCTCCCCGAATTCGGTTTCAGTTATCCGACGGTGGATATCTTCGAAGACGGCAATGACGTGGTCGTTAAGGCGGAAATGCCGGGCATGAAAAAAGAGGATATTGAAGTCAACATTTCTGATGACGTTATTACCATTTCCGGCGAGAAGAAGAGCGAAGAAAAGGTCGAAAAGAAGGATTACCATCGCGTGGAACGGTCGTTCGGTTCCTTCACCAGGACACTCCATCTTCCCGTGGAAACACAGTCCGAGAATGCCAAGGCCAGCTTCACGGATGGGATCCTTGAAGTGAGGATTCCAAAAACGGCGGCTGCTCTGCAGAAAACCAAAAAAATTACCGTCGAGTGACGGCCACCACCCAGCGGGGGCCGGGCTTTCCCGCCCCCCGCGGCCAGCCTGCCGCCATCAGTTCACCCGCCGTCTTGACGGACGCTCCAAGCTGTTCCATAAAAAATGTATCCTTCCCGACATTGTTGCGCCAGTTGCTTGAAGGCTTCTCCCCAATACATCAACGCCGGTCTGCTGTACTCATGTCCTGCCGGAGGTTCTGTTCCGCAGCCACTTGTCGATTTCCACAACGACAATAATGGATGATGAAACCGCCAGGATGCGCAGCCATTCGACTCCGGTCAGTGGTACCGTGCGGAATACCCACTGCAGGGGTGAGGCATAGATGAATGCCAATTGGGCAAAGAACGCAGCTATCATGCTGAAAAAGAGAAACGGGTTGCTTAACGGGTTGAGCCGAAACACCGATTGATACTCTGACCGGCTGTTCCATGCCTGGAAAAACTGGAAGAAGACCATGGTCGTAACGGCAACGGTTCTGGCGTTTTCCAGGGATGCACCCTCCCGCAGGGCCGTTAGATAGTTCCAGACGATGCCGATGGATATCACCAGTCCCACGAGGATGGTGCGCTCCACCAGGAGCCGGGACATGATCCCTTCCTTCGGGTCGCGCGGTGGCCGGTCGATAATCCCCTTTTCGCCCGGCTCGAAGGCCAGGGCCACATCCTGCAATCCGTTGGTGACAAGGTTGATCCAGAGCAGTTGCGCCGGGATATAGGGAATCGGCACTCCGGCGATCATGGTGCCGATAATGGAGAGAATAGAGGCAATGCCGGTCGGGATGAGGAAGAAGGTAACCTTGCGCAGGTTGTCGAAGACGATCCGTCCTTCCTTGACTGCACTGAAAATGCTGGCGAAATTGTCGTCAGCCAGGACCATGTCCGAGGCCTCTTTGGCCACGTCGGTACCGGTGATGCCCATGGCAATGCCGATGTGGGCCGCCTTCAGAGCCGGTGCGTCGTTGACGCCGTCGCCGGTCATGGCGACGGTTTCGCCGTGCCGGATCAGCTGGCGGGTGATGCGCAGCTTGTGTTCCGGCGCAACCCGGGCAAAGACGTTCACCTGGCGAACCTGCTCGAAGAGAGCGTCATCGCTCATGGTTTCCAGGTCGCGCCCGGCCAACGCCTTGTCATCTCCAGCGACGATTCCCAACTGTCTGCCGACCGCCTTGGCGGTAACCGCGTGGTCGCCGGTTATCATTACAACCCGCATCCCGGCCCGCTTGCAGCCGGCGACAGCCTCAATCGCTTCCGGCCGAGGCGGATCGATCATCCCCTGCAGGCCGGCGAATACCAGGCCGCTCTCCACGTCGTGGTGACTCAGTTCATCCTGATCATCGGTGGCCTCTTT
>JAQUHN010000052.1 GCA_028683555.1 Geobacteraceae bacterium
CCCTGAGCCGCTCCATGATGTCCGGAAAGTCCCGCAGGGTTCGCTGCAGGATCCCGGCACATCGTTCCACCACCTGGTCCAGGTCCAGGGCGTCGAGAGCTCCCGATTCGAGGATAAGCATGCTTATGACGATCTCCTCCAGGGAAAAGGGATGGAAGCGGGGCTGTTTCAGAAGTTCCCGCAGCCGCTCGCCGCGCCGGAGCAGGCTGGCCGTTTCCTCTTCCACATGGGCGCCGAACTTGGTAAACACTTCCACCTCGATGAATCGCGAGTAATCGATCTTGAGCTTCTCCGCCACGGCTTTCATCGCCGCCACCTGCGCCTTGCCGCCGATCCGCGATACCGATTTTCCCACATCCACGGCAGGCCGCAGTCCCTTGTTGTAGAGCAACGTGTCCAGGTAAATCTGCCCGTCGGTTATGGAAATGAGGTTGGTGGGAATATAGGACGCGATTCGGCCCTGCTGGGTCTCGACAATGGGAATGGCGGTAATGGATCCGCCGCCGTATTTCTCGCCCAGTTTCGCCGACCTCTCCAACAGCCGGGAATGGATGTAGAAAATGTCGCCGGGGTACGCCTCGCGGCCGGGCGGACGCTTGAGCAGCAGGCTGAGCGAGCGGTAGGCCTCCGCATGCTTGGTCAGGTCGTCATAGACCACCAGCACATCCCGGCCCCGGTCAAGAAAATATTCCGCAATAGCCGTACCGCTGTAGGGGGCAATGTACTGCAGTCCCAGCGAATCGGAAGCATCGGCCACCACGACAATGGTGCGGGAAAAGTCGCCATGCTCCTTCAGCTCTTCGATGACGCGGAGAACATGGGACTTCTTCTGGCCGATGACCACGTAGAGGGAAATGACATCGGAGTGCTTCTGGTTGATTATCATGTCGACGCCGATGGAGGTCTTGCCGGTGGAAGGATCACCGATAATCAACTCCCGCTGTCCCCGACCGATGGGAAGCATGGCATCGAGCAGCTTGATCCCGGTATAGAGCGGCTCGTTAACGAAGTCCCTGTGGGTCATGGGTGGGGCCTGGCGCTCCACCGGATAGGGTACCGTCCCGGCCGGAACAGGCCCCCCGTCAAGGGGGGTACCCAAAGCGTTCACTACCCTTCCCAGCAGGGCATCACCGACCGGTATCGAGGCGATCCGCTCGGTCTTGTACGCCTTCTCACCAGCCTTCGGTCCATTCTTTTCCGTGAGCAGGACCACCCCGATCCTGCTGGGCTCGATATCGAAGACAATGCCGTAATCGCCGCCCTCGAGCTCAATCAGTTCATACAACTTCGCATTTCGCAGCCCGGAAATCTGCAGAATTTCGTCGCCGACCGAAAACACCGTGCCTTCCTCGGAGATCCGGAGCGAAAAAACGCTCTTTGCCGCCTCGGTCCGAATATTTTCCAGCAGATTCACGAAAGGCTTTTCCATTCAGACAACCTCGTGCAGTCTCCGTTTAAGGTCTGCCACCTGTCCCGCCAGAGAGAAGTCGTACACCAGGTCGCACGCCTTAAGGACAACACCGGCAATGAGTTCCCGATTGGTGGAAGCGTGCAGGGTCACCCTCCGGGAAAGATGTGCCTCCATTGCCGTGCGCAGTTCCTCCAGCGTCTCACCGGGCATGACAAAAGCGGTCAGCAGTTCCACCTCAACCGGCTCTTTCCGCAGGTTCTTCTCCACCAGGTGGTCGGCTATTTGCTCGAGCTGGGCGAGAAATTTTCTCCAGATTGCCCGGTGCACTTCCTCATCGGCAATTTCACCCAGCATCCGGGCCGAAAACAGGGCGGCGGCCTCCACGGCACTTTCCTTCAGCTCCAGCTCGGATCTGCCTTTTTCGCTGTCGAACAGGGCTTTTTCCTTCTCGATCAGCAAAGCCGCTTCCTGCTCTGCCCCGGCCAACAACCGCTTTCGCTCGGCGAAGGCATCCTCTTTCATCTTCTGCAGCATCTGCTCCTGGAGGCCGTGGAGCTGTTCAATTTCCTGCCGGTGTTGCTCCTTGAGCTGCAGCGCCTCGCGCCTGGCGTCCTCCGCCGACCTGATGGTTTCCTCGACGAGATCGCGCCGTTTCTGCAGCATCTCCCGTACCGGACGGTACAGAAGCCGCTTGAGGATGAAGAGCAGAACGATGAAGTTTATGACCTGGAAAACGAATGTGCCGATATCGAATTTCATTTGACGATATATCCTATGAGCGGGTTGGCAAACAAAATTATCAGACCGATGACGAAGGCATAGATGACAATGGACTCGATCAGGGCCATCCCGACGAAAAGGGTTCTCATCAACTGGGCCGACGCTTCCGGCTGACGGGCAATTGCGTCAAGCGCCTTCGACAGTGCCTCTCCCAGCGCTTTTGCCGGACCATAGCCGCCGACTGCGATGGCGAGCCCCGCGGTAACAATGGAAACTGCCACGATGATCGTTATGGAATCCATCACTGTCCCCCTTCCGTTGTTTGCGGTATTCCCCCAGCGATGAACACCAGGGTCAGAACACCGAAGATATATGCCTGGATCAGGCCGATGATAATGTGCAGCAGGGCAAAAGGTATCGGCACGAGAAAGCCGACCACGCCCAACAGTATCAGGGCAATCATCTCGCCGCTCAACATGTTGCCGAACAGCCTCACCGCCAGGGCCACCGTCCGGGTAATCTCCGCCAGCAGGTGAAACGGAAACAGCAGCCAGGTGGGTTCCCGGTAATGGGCGAGGTACCCTTTCAAGCCCTGCGTCGCGATGCCGAATACATGGGTCAGGGAAAAGGAAATTACCGCAAAGGCAAAGGTGGTGTTGATGTCCGCGGTCGGCGTCTTCATGCCGGGCAGCAGGCCGACCAGGTTGGAAAACCCGATAAAAATCCAGAGAGTCCCAAGCACCGGCACCACCTTCCAGGGATCAAGCGGAAGCACATCCCGGATGGTAGTTTCGATGGCCTCGAACATGGCTTCGACGATTTCCTGCACGATGGACGGCCGCACGGCCAGGCTTCGCTTCAACAGATAGCTGAGCACGATAATCAGTCCCATCACGAACCAGGAGGTAACGACCGTGGTGGTCACGTGCAGCGGTCCAAGCGAAAAGACCGTTTCGGGAAAGGCACCGATATCTCTCATTGCTTCGACCTCTTGCTGTAAAAGTACCAGACATTATAAATGCCGAGGGCGATACCGAGCAGTATGCCGGTCATCGTCCACGAGGTTCCGCCCTGCAGTTTCGCGTCGAGGAATTTCCCCAGGTATGCACCGCCCAGGATCGGCAGGACAAAGAGCCAGCCGCCGACCCCGAGCAGCGACGCATACTGCCAAAAGGATTTCTCGCCGCGCGATTTTTTCAACTGCTGTGCCGATTTCTCGATCTCCCGGGAAAGTTTCCTGTTTTCCATCAGGGTGTTCCTCTCAACAACAGCAGCGTTTTTTCCATGAACGACCGTTCCATATCGCCGAGCATCTCGCGAAGTGACATTTCCGCCTCCCTGCGCTGCAGGAAGGTGCGGTCGACGATATCCACCAGCTTTTCGGCATCTTCACTCTCGAACACCTCCCGCGAGGTGAGCACCGCTAGCCCGCCGTTCACGGAAAAGATTCCCTCGTCCACCGCCAGGAACTGCTCCCTGCCACGTGCATCCCGGAAGTAGCAAAGCGAAGGCACCAGCACGGTCAGGAAATCAGCGTGATCCTTCATGACGCCGAAAAAGCCGCTCTCATCCCTGAGCCGGATATGAACGACCTCGCGCTCGAAAACCCGGGCCGGCGTCACGATTCTCAGCTTGAATGATCGCTTTTCCAATCGATTTCCCCAATCTCGCCGATCATGAAAAACTCCTCTTCAGGGACGGCGTCCATTGCCCCGGAAAGAATCATCCGGCATCCCTCCAGTGTTTTCTCCAGCGGCACATGCCGGCCTTTCCTGCCGGTAAATTCCTCGGTGAGAAAAAACGGCTGGGTAAGAAAGCTCTCGAGCCGCCGGGCTCTCTTCACCACCAACTTGTCGGAGGAAGAGAGCTCGTCGATTCCCAGCATGGCAATGATGTCCAGCAACTCACGGTAGCGCGCCAGATGCTCCCTGACCTTTTCCGCGATTTCATAGTGACCGGCTCCCACATCATCCGGGTTGAGAAACTTGGAGCCGGACTGAAGCGGATCGATGGCCGGATACAAGCCCCGGGCAGCGATATCCCGCGAAAGCACTACCGTCGTGTCGAGATGGGGAAAAACCCCGGCGCAGGCGGGATCACTGATATCGTCCGAAGGGACGTACACTGCCTGCAGGGAGGTGATCAACCCGTTCTTGGTCGAAACGAGCCGCTCTTCCACCTCGGCCAGTTCCGAGAGAAGGGTGGGCTGATAGCCGACCCGGGAAGAGAGTCTCCCCAGCAGGACCGAAACTTCGTTACCCGCCTGCACGAAACGGTAAATATTGTCCATCAGGAACAGGATGTCGTTATGCTTCTCGTCCCGCAGGAACTCGGCCAGGGTAATGGCGGAGAGCGGCACTCTGAAGCGTATGCCGGGCGACTCGGACATCTGGCCGAATACCAGCAGCGCGTTGCTCAGTATCCCGCGCAGCTCCATTTCGCGCCACAGCTCATGCCCCTCCCGCATTCTCTCCCCGACGCCGCAGAAAACCGATTTACCCGAATACACCGTGGCTACGGTATAGATGAACTCCATCAGCAGCACCGTCTTGCCGACCCCTGCGCCGCCGAAAAGGCCGATCTTCCCGCCCTTGGGAAACGGCGAGAGCAGATCGATGATCTTGATGCCGGTTTCCAGCATCCCGGTCGCCGGGATGTGATCGGTCAAGGGAGGGGGGCGCCGATGCACCGGTTGGAGGCGGTAATCCTGCAGCGGCGGGCCGCCATCAATGGGCTCGCCAAACAGATTGAAGACCCGACCGAGACATTCGCTGCCCACCGGGATCTTCAGCGGGCTGCCGGAAGACTCCACCGGCATCTCCCGGCTGAGACCTTCCGTAAAGCCGAGGGCAATGGCCTGTATGGTGGTGCGGCTGGTATGCTGATGGACCTCGAGCGCAATGGACGTCCCGTCCGGCTTCCGGACTTGAAGCAGTTCGTTGATCTCCGGCAGACCTTCAAAAAATTCCACATCCACGACATCCCCGTGTATGGCCTTGATGGTGCCTTTCATACGAAACCGTCCTCCAGAGCAAAAATTATCAACCGGCAACAACAAGGTGCAAGAACCAAAGCCTTATTATCAAGTATAGCCGAAGATCGGCACTCCGCAGCAGAATCGCCGCTAGTGCCTGCGGGAAGTTGCGCCAGCTGAACACAGAAACCATTTCTATTGGTGAACGTTGGCGGTGTGAACATTGCCAACGACAAGAGTACTGTCGAACCCCAGCTTATTTAACAGCCGGTCAAGCACATGGAAATACAAGGAATACGGCAGGAAAGGTCACGGCGGGACAAATGAGAAAAAATGATCAGCCAGCACAAAGAAATGTATTGCTTTACTTTAAATAATATTTTCAAAGTATTTTATTTTAATCTTAGTCCATGGTATAACACTGCCAAAAATGAGGAAACAGGTCTGAAAACAGAATCTGCAAACTCTTGAGCCATCAATCGTAACTTTATCAAGGTAATCTACAGCATGAAAAAAAGAATAGTACCATACGTCTCAGTTTGTTTAATTTTTCTCGGTCTTGCGGGATGCTTTTCCTTCTACGGTCCACGCACGGGTATAGTGGTTGAAAAAGAAAGCGGCCTCCCAGTAGAGGATGCAATCCTCGTCCGATCATGGTCCAAGATCAATGCTTCTGTCGGGGGACCGGTACGAACATGGCTTGCCTGCAACGAAACAGTTACCGACTCAGAAGGAAAATTCTCGTTCGGTCCACGCATCTGTTTTCATGGCATTCCAGTTCTTACCGATACCGAAGAAAACCTGATGCTTGTATACCGTCCCGGTTATACTGTCGTTGAAACCTCTGCTGACCATAAGATCATCACCATAGCAAAAGTTCCTTACTCCAAATCGGCACGCACTGCAGAAAGCAACAAAGTACGTTCATCATACGATACCGATCTGAGTAAAACATCTCTTCTGAAAGCGGCTGTCAACCAGGAGGAAGACCTGTTAAAGGAACTTACCGACCTTCCCGCGGGAATCCTTTTCACCATGCCGGCGCTTAACGACATAGCAATCGACAATCGCGGAAACATCTACCTGTCCAACGACAGAGATATACTGAAACTCCCCAGAAGGGGCAACCGATACGATACGGCAAACATCGGAAAAACCACCCTGCATGACAGTGGCGCACGTATTGAGATTGAAATCGAGCATGACCAACTGTATGCCCTTCAATCAGGGTGCCTGACCAGTATCGATGTGTCACTGGCTGGCGAAGACGACTCCCCCTTGGCAACCAAGCGCCTTGTCCCCGGCAGGGGCTACGTCACCTTCAGGAGGATTGCTCCGGGAAGGCCACCAGCAGCCTCGCCAACCTCCTCTCGCTCAACACGATTACCGACAATGAAAAACAGCACCGAACCTGCTGCGGCGACAAAACCGGCTACACCATCAGCAACAAAGCAGTACGTCACTGTCGGTGGACAGAGTAAATACACCCGGGAAGTTCCGAAAAAACGGTTATCAACCACTCCCTACCCTACTCCGGCGATTCCTTTATCCAACGTGCCATCAGTTCAAGAACCTAAGAAACTGCTGGAGAAATCCGTACAAGATTTGATTCACTCTCACAACAACCGATTTGCCATCGGTGCGGATAAAATGATCCATGTAGGCAATTCGTGGTTTCAAACCGATGGCACGATGGTTGATATCCGGCCGATAGATGTCGGTTCAATGAAACGTCAGACCGCCCCCCAAATTGTTGACACGGTAACCGACGAAAACGGTAACGTAGTGATTGCTTTTTATTTCCCCGCTGAGCGTGGACCTTACAGAAGTGGTTTGGCCCTCTATGATCGAAACAATACGTTTCTGGGGGCAACGACCTTACCGGTAGAGCACGACATTAGCGGTATCGCTGCGGCCGCAGGCCGCTATTTCGCCTGCGACAGAGACAGTTTCTATATAATTGACAAGGATTTTGTTCTCGTTACCCGACAGACTCTCTCTCCGGAGGTATTTGGTGAATATGACCTGAGACGCATCAAGGTTGATGCGGCAGGCGAGAATCTTTTCCTGGTTGATGGTCACCATGGTCGCCTGCTGTGGTATGACCTGGCAATCAACGCCTGGAGGCGACCATGAAGCAATCCTATCCCGTCATCATGATTTTGCTAGTGGCAGCGACACTTCAGGCCGTTTTGCAACCATACCCCGCTTCGGCGGATAACAGTGCCGAAATCCGCCGTTTAATTGGCAAATTCACCTCTCTTGAGCAGAAAGCCGCAGTAAAAAACTGTGCACTATACGGTGACGAAGCTGTGCCGGTTCTTATGGCATCGTTAGCATCGGCCGTAGGATCCGGTGAAATCGAAATCAATGTAGTCAGGGCGTTGGGAACAATCGGGACCCCCCTGGCGATTGATTCGCTGACAAAATTGATTTTACGTCATCGTTGGGCTTTTGCAGGGTCGCAAAAATACAATGTAGCAATTGAATGTGCAGTGAAAACTTTGGAGAGTCTCGGCCCTGCCGGGGAAAGGGCATTAATTCGATCACTCGCCAACAAAGACAAGCAGGTTCACTATTTAGTGATATCGGCATTGGCAAGGATTGGAGATGCAACAGCAGTATCCGGGCTGATCTCCGATTTACCCAATATCCATGCCGCGAAGGCATTGGGCAAATTCAGGGATCCCCGTACCGTTGCAGCACTGGTTGCCACCCTGCCCGCACCTCAGGCGATTGTCGCACTTGGTGAAATCAATGATTCTCGCGCAATCGTGCCCCTGTTGCGTGTCCCGCATAACGGAAAAAATTTTGCAGCTGAAGAAGCCTTGACGAATCTGGGTATCCCGCTCTTGCCATTTTTGCACGATATTGCTTCGCAAATTCCAAAGAACAATGACCTGGATGAACAGCAAGCAGCCTTTACAGACAGCATTGTGCGCAAGCTTGTATCAAACAAATTGCACGAAAGATACCTGGCAGAGGTTGTTATCGTCAGAATCGGGCGGTTGATGGTACCCTCCCTTATCAAGGCACTCGGCTCCAGTAATGATTCTCATCAACGTAGAACGGCAGCTGAACTACTTGGAAAGATGCAGGGACCGGGTATCGAGAACGCACTCACTAAAGCCCTGCAAGACAAAAACCCCTTAGTAGTGGCGCATGCAGCTCGGGCATTGGGAGAACTTGGCAATCAATCGGCACTGGGGCCGCTGGCAATGGTAGCAAAGAGAGGATCGCCCTATGAACGTCGTGGAGCAGCCTGGGCAATTGCGAAGATCGGAACACCTGCAGCAACAACCGTACTCAAGGACCTTTGCCATGACAAGGACGAGTACGTACGAAAGATTGCCGTTAGAGGTTTAGCAGGCAGGTAGTCATGACAAGAACCACACCGAAACCGGAATGAGTCAGGAAAGCAATGTTGATCAAACGCATATATCAGGTAAAAGAGGAAAAGGCGCAAGGTTCATGAAAGCCGGACATCTCCAGCCCTACCCGGCTTGACAAAAAACATCAGTAGTACTGCCGCCAGTGCCGCCAGCCCCGCGCCGAAGCCGAAGGCGGCCTGGACACCAACTTCCTGCCAGATCAGGCCGAACAGCAGGCTTGCCGGGAGCGCACCGATGCCGATAGCGAAGTTGTACCAGCCGAACGCGCTGCCCCGCTCTTCGGAGGGCGCGATATCCACCAGAAGGGCCTTTTCGGTTCCCTCAGTGAGGCCGTAGAACAGTCCGTACAGGGTAAAGAGCAGCCAGACATGGAGCTCTGTCGTCGCAAAGCCGAAACCGAAATAGGTCAGGGCATAGACACCCCAGCCGGCGATAATGATCTTCCGTCTCCCGACCCGGTCCGAGAGAGCCCCGAACGGCATGGTGGAAAACATCTTGACGACATGAAAGAAGGCCCACAACAGGGGGATCATGATCGGTGAGACACCGAGCCGGCCGGCCTGCAGAAGGAGAAAGGCATCGGAGGAATTGCCCAGGGTGAAGATGAAGAGGATAATAATATAACTCCTGAGCCTGCCGTGCGGAAACAGCCCGAGGAACCTGCCGTTGCTCGGCCCCTTGCGCCGTTCCACCTCCTTCACCTTGAAGATTATCAAAAGGACCGTCAGGATTCCCGGGATCGCCGCCAGCCAGAAGACTGTCCGAATGTCGCTGACAACATATGCCAACAGAACAGTGGCGACAAGGGGGCCGACAATGGCCCCGGCATGATCCATGGAGCGGTGAAAGCCGTACGCCTTGCCCCTGATGACGGGATCGACGGAATCGGCGATCAGGGCGTCACGGGGCGAGGTTCGGATTCCCTTGCCGACCCGGTCGGTAAAGCGGATGACCAGAACCGCCAGCGGTCCGGTGGCCGCGGCAATCAGCGGTCGGGCGAAAGAGGAAATACCATAGCCGGACAAAACCAGCTTCTTGCGGTCGGTCACCCGGTCCGACACGATGCCGGACACGAGTTTCAGCAGTGACGCCGTGGACTCGGCAACTCCCTCGATGACACCGAGAATCGCCGGACCGGCGCCGAGCACAGTGGTGAGAAACACCGGCAGCAGTGGGTAGATCATCTCGCTGGATAAATCGGTTAGAAAGCTGACCATCCCGAGAACAAGAATGTTGCCGGTTATGCCCTTGAAAAACATTTACTGTCCCGTATCCTCTCGGCGTTTTTACTGCGGCTCAGGAATTGCTCTCCTTTTTCCTCCTGGATCTGCTTTTCACCTGCGCCTCCGGTTCGTTCACCTCCGGCGACAGGATAAGCTGAGGCGGAATCTCCTGCGCGCCAAGGATCTTCACCATCTGCCCCAGTCCTTCATCGATCTTTTTCAGGTTCGCCGAAGAAAGCTTTTCCAGACCGGCCACCAGAAGGCCCTGTGCCACCTGCGGCGATTTTTCCACGATACCGCGCCCCTCTTGGGTCAACGCCACATTAACCACCCGGCGGTCTTCCAGCGAACGGGTCCGAGATACCAGCCCCTTTTTCTCCAGGCGATCGAGGATACCAACGGTCGTGGCCGGGTGCAGATACATGCGGCGAGCAAGATCCGATACCCGGATACTGCCGGCTTCGGACATCACCTTGATGGCCCAAAGCTGGGAACTGGTAAGGCCGGTTTCGCGCTCCGCTTTTTTTGACTGGCCGTGGACCACCTGGAAGACCCTCCGCAGGTTATCGACAATATCGGCAATTTTTTCAGATTTTTCTTCCATTGCTTCTCCGCATTTTCATTGATATGTGCTTCCGTGATCCCGCTGTGTCCGTTTTCCCGCAGACGTGCCGGTGCCGCTACAATTCTCTCTCGATCCGCTCACACAAGGTCTTCAGCACCTTAATGCGGGCATACTGCTTATCATCTGCCTCCACCAGGGTCCAGGGCGCGATTTCGGTGCTGGTCCGATCGATCATATCGCAGACGGCACGTTCGTATTCGTCCCGCTTCTCCCGGTTGCGCCAGTCATCCGGTGTTATCTTGAAGCTTTTAAAGGAGGTCTGCTCCCTTTCCTTGAAGCGGCGCAACTGCTCTTCCTGGCTGACATGAAGCCAAAACTTGACGACAATCGTCCTGCTTCTGATCAACTGCTCCTCGAAGTCGTTGATCTCGCCATAGGCACGCATCCAGTCTGCCGGGGAACAGAACCCCTCGACCCGTTCCACCAGCACTCTTCCATACCACGAACGGTCGAAAATGGCAAAGTGTCCGAGGCGTGGCAGGTGCCGCCAGAACCGCCAAAGGTACGGCTGGGCCCGCTCCTCTTCGGTTGGGGCGGCAGTTGGGACCACCCGGTAGAAGCGTGCATCCAGGGCCCCGGTGATTCGGCGAATGGCGCTCCCCTTGCCGGCGGCGTCAAACCCCTCGAAAACGGCTGCCACCGAATGCTGGCGAAAGGCAGCTTCACGGGTCAGGAGATTCAGCTTGCCCTGGTATTTTTCCAGTTCCTGCTGATATTTCTTTTTCCCCATCTTCAGGGATAGATCGAGCCGATTCAGGACCGAGAGGGTATCGAGCTTCGGCATGATGGGTGGCAGGGCCACGATGGCGGGACAGGGGCTTGGGGCATCCAGCCGCGAGCGCAACGCTTGCAAAATAGCCTTGCCGACAGCCACGTAACGGTAGCGGGGATCGGCCCCCTCGATGATCGTCCAGGGCGCTTCGGGGGTGCTTGTCTGGCGCAGAACATGCTCCGAAACCATGCGGAACCGGTCATAGACCTTGAAATTCTTCCAGTCCCGCTCGGTGATGCGCCAGCGGGTAGCAGGATCTTTTTCCAGTGATTTAAGTCGTTTGCGCTGACTGTCCTTGGAAAGGTGCAACCAGAACTTCAGGATCAGCGCACCTTCATCGGCCAGCATTTTTTCAAAGCGGATGATGCGGTCCAACTGCTGGTCCAGTTCGGAGTTCTTCGCCTTTCGGTGGAGGGCGTCGCTGATGGGAGCGGAATACCAGGAACGGAAGAAGATTCCGATTTTCCCCTTGGGAGGAAGAACCCGCCAATAGCGCCACATGGGCGGACGCTCCTCTTCTTCGCAGCTGGGCACGTCCAGCGCATGGGTCTCGATGTGGCGAGGATCCATCCACTCGTTCAGGATATTGACCGTTTCGCCCTTGCCGGCACCGTCGACTCCCGAAATTAAGATGATAACGGGAAAATCGGCCTTCTCGAGCAGCTCGTACTGGGCATCGAGCAACGCCTCGCGCAGCACGGGAACATCATTTTTGTACGTTGCCTTATCGATTGCGTGGCCCAACTCTGCGGACTCGAACATGTACCGTCACCCCATCCCGGCTGCGCGCCGTTTCAGAACCATTTCTTTTTCTTGAAATAATACAGCATGTAAGCGCTTACGCCAGCCATGAGCAAAAGCACTGCGGGATAGCCCCACCGCCACTTCAGCTCCGGCATGAAGCGGAAGTTCATTCCGTAAACCCCGGAAATAAAGGTCAGGGGGATGAAGATGGTGGCGATAATGGTCAGCACCTTCATCACCTCGTTCAAGCGGTTGCTGGCACTGGAGAGATAGATATCAAGCATGCTGGAAATCATGTCGCGGAAGGTTTCCAGCGAATCGATGGCATGGATCGTATGATCGTACACGTCGCGCAGATAAACCTTGGTCGACTCGGTGACAAGCGTCGAATCTTCGCGCTGCAGACCGTTGAGGACCTCACGCAACGGCCAGACGGAGCGACGGAGGAAGATCAGATCCCTCTTCAGCAGGTGGATCTCCCTGAGGGTCTGGGCAGCGGGGTTCTCCACCAGCGCGTCTTCCAGGGCTTCCAGGCGTTCGCCCAGTGTTTCCAGAACGATGAAGTAATTGTCGACAACGGTATCGAGTAACGAGTAGGCAAGATAATCGGCGCCAGACTTGACAGTGCGCCCTTTACCGGTCCTGATTCGCTCGCGGACCCGGGCAAAAATCTTGCTCTCCTTCTCCTGGAAAGAAAGTACGAAGTTCGAACCGAGGATCAAACTGATCTGTTCCGTTTCCATCGAGCAACGACTGCCATTGCAGGTAAGCGCCCGGAAAACGATGTAGAGGTAATCGCCGTAATCCTCCAACTTGGGGCGCTGATCGGTATTCAGAATATCTTCCACCACCAGGGGATGAAGACCGAAGCACTCGCCCAGCTTTGCCACCAGCTCCACGTGGTGAACCGAATTCACGTCGATCCAGGTAACGGTCGAGGCGTCCACGCACGGAAAGCACTCGGTCAGGTCGGTAATCGTCGCCTCCCTGACCACCCCCTCCTTGTATTCGACAACGGTAACCGTGGCCTTGGCGGCACCCTTCTCACCGACATAGACCAGGGACCCGGGCGGGAGTCCCGCTTTCAGGGATCTCTTTTTCACTGTCCTCGGCATCGCTTTTCTCCCCGCTCTGTTCCTCAGACCCTCTCGTAGGGCTCGAACAGCCGCTTGAATTCATCCAGGGCAAAACGGTCGGTCATCCCGGCAATATAGTCGCAAATCACCCTTTCCCGGACGGTATCGTCCATTTTCTTCAGATATTTGCGGGGCAGCAGCGTCGGGTGCTTCAGATAGGCATCGAACAGTTGCGTCAGGTAGCGCTCGGCCTTGACCCGCATCCTTTCAACCTTGTGGTGGCGGTACAGGTTGACCATCAGGAACTGTTTGAGCTTTCGGTTCTTTTCCGCCACCTCCGGGCTGAATGCGACCAGTTGGCGGTTGACGCGACGGAGATCATCAAGGGTGCGGATGTCGAACCGCTCGATATTCTCCAGGGTAACGCTGCACAGATCCTTGATGAGTTGGCCGATCAGCGCACTGATGATCTGGTGCTTGCGCCGTTCCGGATCGAGACCGGGATACTGAGCGGTAATACGTTCATGGACCTCGCCCCAAAGTTCCACCTTTTGCAGCTGCTCGTCGGTAATGAGCCCCGATTTTAGCCCGTCATCGATGTCATGATTGTTATAGGCAATCTCGTCGGCAAAATTGATGATCTGGGCCTCGATGGTGGGCACGATACCCGGCAACAAATCGGCAATAATGTCGGCAGGGCTGTCGTAGGGAGACTTGTGCTTGATGATCCCTTCGCGCGTTTCCCAGGACAGATTGAGGCCGTTGAAGCCCGGATAGCGCTCTTCCAGTTCGTCCACAACGCGGAGCGACTGGAGATTGTGTTCGAATCCGCCGTGTTCCTCCATCAGCCGGTTCAGCACCTCTTCACCGGTATGGCCGAACGGCGTATGACCGAGATCGTGCGACAGCGCAAGCGCCTCGGTCAACTCTTCGTTGAGCCGCAGCCGCCTTGCTATGGCCTTGCCGATCTGGGCCACTTCAAGGGAATGGGTAAGACGGGTACGATAGTAGTCACCCTCGTGATTGACGAAAACCTGTGTTTTGTATTCCAGCCTGCGGAAAGCCGCACAGTGGATAATCCGGTCCCGGTCCCGTTCGAAAGCGGGCCGGTCGTCGCGAAACTCTTCCGGGTAGCGCCTGCCCAACGACTGGCGACTTTTGGCGGCAAACCCGGCGAGATCTGGACGTTCTGCGGAAAAAGCTGAGTCCATGAGTAAGACCTCCCTGTGAATTTTGTATTAAACCCTACCAAACTCCCCTGTCAACAACAAACTTACCCTTGACTCGCCAAACCGTGTCATGCTAACTTTTTCCAATATTTCTCGGTAATTTTCCAATGTAATGATTGGGCTACGTCATGAATGAAAAGCTTCTGGAACTGGTTCCGGAACATATCACCGGCAAGCTGGAAAAAAACAGTACCGTTTGCTTGCTGAGCGGTCACCATGTTTTTTCCGCTCTAAAAAACGAAAACCTGATCGTGATGGCCTGCAACGCCAGGATAAAGCACGCGATTCCCGGCATAATGAAGGCTGCCGAAGAACTGGACGCGGTTGTGGCTTTCGAGCTCACCACTACGGAAGGAGGGCTCGACGGCGGCTATACCGGACAGACACCCGACATCTACTGCACCACCATCATCGAGTATGCCCAGTCTTGCGGCTTCAGCAAACCCTTTCTGATCCACGCCGACCATATCACCGTTCAGGACACGAAGGAACCAGCTTTCAAGGATGCCGGACGGCTTATCGCCAACCAGATCGAGGCAGGCTATACCTCCTTTGCCATCGACGCCTCCTTTAACCCCCTCCCGGAAAACATCGATATCGTAACGAGGCTCGCGGAACCGATCATCGCCCATGGCTACGGACTGGAAGTGGAATTGGGGGAAAAACCACACGCCCCGAACCGGTCGGCCCTTACCACGCCGACCGAAGCAAAGGCATTCCTTTCCGGTCTGAAGCACAATGATTGTACCCCGGACCTGCTTGCCATCAACAACGGCTCGAAACGGGGCAATTACCTGGAAGGTGAAATAGTCCGACTAGACCTGGACCGCACCAAAAAGATCCACGATGTGGTCGTTTCGTTCGGAGTTGCCGGATTGGTCCAGCACGGCATTACCGGCACCCCGCTCCACCTGGTGGGCAAACTGGCCGATTACGGCATCCGCAAGGGAAACATCGGAACCCTCTGGCAGAATGTGGCTCATGCCGGGTTGCCGCTTGACCTCATGGATGCCATGCGCCGCTGGGCACGGGAAAACAACCGGGACATAAAATTTGCAACCAGGGTTTTCAAGGCGGATATCGATGCCATCCCGGCAGAGAACACCCGGATGATCCATGAAATGGCCTATCGGGAAGCGCGGGAGTTTCTTACTGCCTTCCGCGCCAAAGGCAGCGCGTCGAAACTCGCAGCCACCCTGGGAAGCAGACGGTGAGGGTAATCGGGGGGGACGCCCGGGGACGGCGACTGCACACCCCGCGAGGCCTCAGCGTCAGACCGACATCGGACAAGGTTAAGGAATCTCTTTTCAACATCCTTGCCGGGACGTTTGGGCCTCTGGATGGCTGCAGGATACTCGACATTTTCGCCGGAACCGGCAACCTGGGAATCGAGGCCCTGAGCCGCGGTGCACAGCAAGCCGTATTCATCGATAGCAGTCGCAACTCGACCGCGATTATTGCCAAGAACCTCTCCCTGACCGGATTCATGGACAGGAGCCGGGTAATCCTCAAGGATTTTCACCAGGCTCTCGGTGCCCTGGAATCCGAGGGCGGGGTTTTTCAGCTGGTTTTTCTCGACCCGCCGTACCAGAAAGGGCTGGTCGAGAAATGCCTGGATTTTCTCCAGCAGAGCTCGATTATTGATGAGGATTCCGTGGTTGTCGCCGAATTCTCTTCCCGTGAAAACATCGCCGACTGCCACGGCCGGCTGCGACAAATCGATAATAGGGTCTACGGCGACACAGCCCTGGCCTTCTTCACCCTGACTCGGAAAGGCTCCATCTGATGAAAAAAATCGCCGTCTATCCCGGCTCTTTCGACCCGATTACCTTTGGCCATCTGGATATTATCAACCGCGCCCAGAAGCTGTTCGACGAGGTAATAATCGCCGTGGCACGGAATGAAAAAAAGGTACCACTGTTCACGATCGACGAGCGGGTTGATATGATCAAGTCGGTCATGAAAGACAATCAGCGGGTAACGGTTGACACCTTTGACGGTCTTCTGGTAGATTACGCCCGCTCCCGCAAGGCTCAGGCCATCGTCAGGGGACTCCGCGCAATTTCCGATTTCGAGTATGAGCTCCAGATGGCCCAGATAAACCGCGGCATTTCCCGTGAAGTTGAAACGGTATTTCTCATGACTTCAGTTTTCTACAGCTTCCTTTCCTCGTCCATCGTGAAAGAAGTATATTCCCTGAAAGGTCCCGTTGACGGCCTTGTCCCTCCCCTGGTAAAGAAAGCGCTCGACGCAAAATTCAACAGATAATCCCAAGGCGTTTGCCGCTGCATCCGCCTTCCGATACTCGGAGACAAACCCATGAAACTGGCAGATCGCGTATACAGAATCCAGCCCTCACCAACCCTCGTCATCGATGCCAAGGCAAAGGCGCTCAAGGCGCAAGGCATCGACATCATCGGCTTCGGCGCCGGAGAGCCCGATTTCGGCACCCCAACGAATATCAGGGAAGCGGCAAAGCGCGCAATCGACGAAGGACACACCCGCTATACGCCGGTAGGCGGAACTAACGAACTGAAAGATGCCATTATCAGCAAACTGCTGCGCGACAACGGCCTGGTTTTCACCCGTGACCAGATTTCCGTCGCCTGCGGCGCAAAGCATTCGCTGTATAACATTTCCCAGGCGCTTGTCCAGGAAGGCGACGAGGTCATCATCCCCTCCCCTTACTGGGTATCCTATCCCGACCAGGTTCTGCTGGCCGGCGGCACACCGGTTTTTATCCAGACCGATGAAAAGACTTCTTTCAAGATAACACCGGAACAGCTGGAAAAAGCCATTACGCCGAAAACCAAGGCCCTGATTCTCAACTCGCCCTGCAACCCGACCGGAAGCGCCTACAGCAAAGAGGAACTGCAGGAAATCGGCAAGGTCTGCCTGCGGCACGAGTTCGTCATCATCTCCGACGATATTTACGAGAGCCTGCTCTACGACGGCATCCCGTTTTTCAATATTGCCTCGGCAGTCCCGGAACTTATTCCCAGGACCATCGTCGTCAATGGGGTTTCCAAGACCTACGCCATGACCGGCTGGCGGATTGGTTACGCCGCGGGACCGAAGGATATCATCGGCGCGATTACCAAGATGCAGTCCCAGTCGACCTCGAACCCTTCCTCCGTGGCCCAGAAAGCGGCAGTGGAAGCTTTGAGCGGCCCGCAGGATGCCGTGGCCATGATGAGAATCGAGTTTGAGAAGCGCCGCAGCTACATTGTCGACCGCCTTAATGCCGTGGAAGGTTTCAGCTGTTTCCGCTCTACCGGGGCGTTCTATGCGTTCCCCAATGTCGCCGCGGTGTTCGGAAAAAGCTTCGCCGGAAAACCCATCACCAACTCCAGCGAACTGGCGGCCTATTTCCTCGATGAAGCCAGGGTAGCAGTGGTACCCGGCATTGCCTTCGGCGCCGACAACTATATACGACTCTCCTACGCCACGAGCCTGGATAATATCCGGGAAGGTCTCAACCGAATTGAAAAGGCCATCCTGGACTTGCAATAACACCATCCCATTGCCACCGCAACGAGGAGAAACAATGATTACCAAAGACATGAAAATCGGCGATATCTGCCGCCGCTATCCGCAGGTAGTCCCCGTGCTGAAGCGATTCGGCCTCGATTGCCTCGAATGTCAGATCGCCGACCTGGAAGATCTGGGACACGGCGCAGGCGTCCACAAGGTGGACCTTGACGAACTTCTCGAAGAACTGAACCGTCTTATCGCAGAATAAAACAGCGGCTGCTCCGGCAGATCCGGGGAAATTCCACCCCCGGATCTGCACGGCCCCTTTGCCACCCCCGGAATTCGGCTCCCTGTCGCAAGCCAGTGCGGCACCCTGCAGCGACACGCAAACATTCCGTCCCTGCCCAGTAAGGAGGAATCGTGAACAAAGAGTCCCGCCCTCCCTTTTTCATAGCTTTGCTCTATGCCCTGAGCGGCGGCCTCTGGGTCTATTTCTCCGACAGATTCCTTCCCCTGTTTATCACCAGTCCCGCCGGGATCCTCAGATGGAGCATCTGCAAAGGCTGGCTGTATGTTGCCGTAACCGCCCTGCTCCTCTACTGGCTTATCCAACGTCATACGACCAAGCTTCTTGCCGCGCAGCAGAAGGTCAACAACGAGCATGACCAACTGAAACAGGCACAGGCGGCCCTGGCGGAATCGGAAGAGCAGTTCCGCGAGATGTTCGCCAAACATAGTGCCATGCTCTACCTGGTCGATGCGGAAACACTGGCCGTGGTTGACGCGAACGAGTCGGCGCAGAAGTTCTATGGCTATTCGAGCGATCAGTTCGTAAAACTGACCGTCTCCGATCTTTCCGCGCTAGCGGAAACCGATATCAGAAAAGAACTGCAAAGAACTGTCGGAGAAGACAAACGCAGTTACACCTCCATCCACCGGCTGGCCGACAGCGATCAGCGCGATGTTGAAATATATTCGACGCCGATCCGCATCAAGCATCGTCAATTCCACTTTTACATCGTCCACGACATCACCGAAAGGAAGCGGACCGAGGCGGCGCTAAAAGCTTCGGAGGCAAACTACCGTGCCATATTCGATGCGGTGAACGATGGGATTTTCATCCACGACCTGGAAACAGGGGCAATTCTCGATATTAATCACAAGTCCTGTGAGATGTTCGGCTACTCCCGTGAGGCGTTCCCCTGCACCAACCCGGAAACAACAACCGGACCCGACCCCCGCTTTTCAGCAGAAGAAGCAGCCCGCCGCATGAAAGAGGCGGCACAGGGCCCGCCGCAGCTGTTCGAATGGCAAGCAAAACATCGAGACGGCACCATCTTCTGGCTCGAGATCAACCTGAAGAAAGTCACCATCAGCGGCAAAGAGCGACTGCTGGCCGTTGTCCGCGACATTACTGCCCGCAAGGCCACCGACGCCGCCCTGCGGGAAAGCGAGGCCCGCTTCCGCTCGCTGGTGGAGGCAGGCACTGACTGGATATGGGAAACAGACCGCCATCATGTCCTGACCTACTCGAGCCAGAAAGTCAAAGCCCTGCTCGGATACGAAGCAGAGGAAGTCCTCGGCATCCGGCCCTTTGAGCTGGCGACAATGGAAGACCGGGAACGAATCAGCGCTCTTTTCGCGGATGCAATGGAACGAAAAAGTCCTTTTTACGGCATCGAAAACCGGTGCCGGCACAAAGACGGCAGGATAGTCATACTGGAATCGAACGCGCTGCCCATCTTCGATCAAAATGGCGAGTTCAGCGGCTATCGTGGCTATGAACGAGACATTACCGACAGGAAAAATCTGGAAGAGCAGCTTCTCCAGGCGCAAAAAATGGAAGCTGTCGGACAGTTTGCCGGGGGGATTGG
>JAQUHN010000248.1 GCA_028683555.1 Geobacteraceae bacterium
CAGCTCCACCTTGCCGAGCCGCAGTGTATCGCCACCCTTGAGAGCCTTGCTGGAAACCCTGGCACCGTTAACGAAAGTCCCGTTACTGGAACCGGCGTCTTCGATCTTCCAACCGCCTCCGGAAAAGATCAGCACCGCATGGCTGCTGGACACCGTGGCATCATCCAACACGATGTCATTGCCCGCGGTACGACCGATATTCATCTTGAGACCCTTGAGTTCGAAGCGTTTACCGGCCAACGGGCCAGCTGAAACAGACAAGCTTGCCTTTACCGCATCAAGAGTCATGGTCGCTGAGCCTGCCGCAGGGCGCAGTCCGGTTGCACCGCCGCCGACCGCCGGACGCAGCGAGGTCTTTGCCGCATCGTCCCCCGCTCCTTCTACTTTGAAGACCACTTGGTCGAACTTGACCTCATCACCGGCCTTGAGGGTAGTTTCGGTCACTTTCTGACCATTGACAAAGGTACCGTTGGCACTTGCCAGGTCACGGATTTTCAGTACGCCGCCCAGCAGTTCGATTTCCGCATGGCGACGGGAAACCAGCTGCTCGTCGATCTGCAGATCACAGGAGGCCTCCCGGCCGACCACCATCTTGCCACTGATTGGAAAGGATTTGCCGGCGACAGCCTGCGAGACACCTTTGAGTGAAAAACCAACGCCCACCGCAGGTCGTACCTGGGTTGCATTAGGCGCACCAGCAGCCTTCAAATCATCATCGCTAATTGCCCGACTGACCATGGTCGGCCGATGTCCTTCACTGTCCACCACTTCGGCCTCGACCTTTTCGAAACGCACCGTGTCCCAGGCCTTCAACTCCTGGCGGCCGGTGATCTTCCGCCCATTAACCCAGGTGCCGTTGGTACTGCCGAGATCCACCAGGAAGGCACGCCCCCCTTCACACTGGATCTCGGCGTGGAAACCGGAAACTCCCTGTGCCGTAAGAACCTGGTCGTTACTCCCGTCACGGCCAATGGTGATTCGAGTCTTGGTCAGATCAACCGTTTTCGGGGTGCCTTCCTTGAAAGTCAGTTGCAGCATGCTTTTCTCCTTTCCATTACTGGGATATGTATCTGTTTTGGCTATTTTCAGTCTTAAAAAGGGTTATAAATACAAACACTCCACTTAAGGGGATATGGATCTTTTAGATAAATTTATGGGCACCAGGCCTGCTCCAGTGCACATCCACTGCCGCTAATCCCTCAACATCACCAACCGGAAACCAAGGTTGATGCTGCGGAATTCGGGTTTAAGCTTGCTGCGGATAGTCGTACGGCAATACTTGTCACCGAGGGTCCAGCCACCACCCCGGTCAACGTGCAGGAGACCCTCGGCAGCGCCCCGCGGATTGTTTCTCGGACTGTCATCATAGTAGCTCGCTGCATAGATATCGGAGCACCACTCCCAGACGTTGCCGCTCATGTCGTAAAGCCCCAGACCGTTGGGCCGCTTTTGCGCTACCGGGTGGGTAGTGCCGCCGCTATTCGCTTCATACCAGGCCACTTCATCCACATCATTCCCACCGGCGTATTTCTCATCTTTACCGCCGCTGCGGGCCGCGAATTCCCACTCAGCCTCCGTGGGCAGTCGGAAGGTTTTGTTGCCTGCCGCGCTGAGTTTTCTGATGAATAGCTGTGCGTCGTTCCAGCTGACCGTCTCCACCGGATAGCTATCACCTTTCGTGAACCGGGAAGGATTACTCCCCATGATCTTCCGCCACTGCCCCTGGGTAACCTCGGTTTTTGCGATGAAGAAGTCATCCACACATACCTCGTGCACCGGACTCTGATCACTGTCTTTTCCGGCTTCGATTTCAGTACTGCCCATGGGAAAACAACCGCCTGGCACCCGGACGAATTCAATTCCGGTTATAGGCTCGACAACACTATTGCCCCGAACAGGCGCCTCTTCACTCTGTCTCTGCGGCTCCTGAGTGGACCTGTCAAGGTTCTCCTGAATGGACTGCAGGCCGGTATCACTTTGCTGAAGATTATCTGGCTTGGTTTGAAGATGATTGACTTCCTGGCCTTGGTAGTGCGGGGTAGCTATAGAAGCAATCTCGGAACCGCCACTGGATATTTCCGAATGGGATTGCTGATTGAGCAGCATTGCACCGAACACCAGCAGCGCCAACAGCACGCCGCCTATGGCCCATTTCAATCCGTCGCCGCGGCCAGTTGTTGAAGCCGGAGTCAGATCGGGAATTTGAGGCATGATCCGGGTAGCCCCGGCAGGCGTTTCCTGGGGCTTCTCGCTCATCAACCAGTCGATAGCGGCAATGAGTTCACTGGCATCGGAGAAGCGTCCAGCCGGATCCTTGTCCAGCATCCGGTTGAGAAACGGCTGATAACCGGAGAGGAACGCTGGCAACTCGGGCAGCGGCCCCTGAACGTGTTGAATGGCAATGGCAACGGTACTGTCGGCATCGTAAGGCACCTGGCCCACCAGCATTTCATACAGCACCACGCCCAGGCTGTAGAGGTCAGCGCGGCCATCCACCGGTTTGCCCTGGGTCTGCTCAGGGCTCATGTATTGGGCGGTGCCGATGGTCATGCCGGTACCGGTCATCTTCGAGCCGCTCCCCACTGCCTTGGCGATGCCGAAGTCGGTAAGTACCACCGAGCCGTCTTCCCGAAACAGGATGTTCTCCGGTTTCACATCGCGATGCACAAAACCTTTTTCATGGGCATACCCAAGGGCCGCTGCAACCTGCTTGAGAATCGCCAGTGCCCGATCCGGCGGCAGCGCCCCCTGCTTGATGAGCTGTTTCAGATCGCCGCCCGGCACGTACTCCATGGCAAGGTAGTAGCTATGCCCGGCAGCACCGATATCATAGACCGCCAGAATGTTCGGATGGGTAAGATGCGCCACCGTACGACCCTCATGCAGGAAGCGCTCGCCAAAGGTGCGATCCGCTGCCAGGGCCGGGGCCATGACCTTGAGTGCCACCTCGCGGCCGAGACTCTCCTGCACCGCCAGATAGACGGTGGACATGCCACCGTGGCCGAGTTCGCGTTCGATCTGGTATCCTGGGATGTTCATGCTGGTGTCCTTTTATCGATATGGTGCAATTCAGCTACAAATTCCTTGAAGTAAGGTCTCCCCCTCCCTTGACGGGAGGGGGCCGGGGGGTGAGTGAAGCTTCAACCTACTGCTATCGTGGCTACGCCCCCCCTCCGTATACTTCATCCCCCAGCCTGGCTCACCGGCCTGAAGCCACAACAAGCCGGAAGCCAAGGCCGGCGCGTCGATCGCCCGGTCCGTGTGAATCGCGATTGGCCAAACGACAGGTGTTGTCAAAATTGCGCCAGCAGCCACCTCGATTGACCCGGGTGGAACCCGAAGAAGGGCCACGGGGGTTGCTGCGCTGGCTGCTACGGTAACCATCGTTGCCGTACCAGTCCTGGCACCACTCCCAAACGTTCCCGGTCATGTCATACAACCCCAGACCGTTGGGACGCTTCTGCGCCACTGGGTGGCTGCTATTACCACAGTTACTGCCATGCCAGGCCACGGCATCGAGATTGTTGCCTCCTGCATATTTATCGTCATTGCCGCCACTGCGAGCGGCATACTCCCACTCCGCCTCGGTCGGTAAACGGTAAGACTTTCCGCTTTGTTCCCCAAGTGTCCGGATGTAACCCTGAACATCATTCCAGCTGACCTGCTCCACAGGGAAGTTGACGCCTTTTTGAAAGTACGAAGGGTTGTTGCCCATTATCTTCTGCCACTGCCCCTGGGTCACTTCGGTTCTCCCCATCCAGAAACCGTCGAGACAAACTTCATGCAGCGGCATTTCGTCGGACTCTCCATCACCGACGGTATCCCCCATCTGGAAACAACCACCCGGCACCCAGACGAACTCCATGCCGGTGGTTGAATCGACAAGGAGATCCTCGCTCTTCGGTGGCAAGGGTTTTTCGTCCGGAAGTTTTGCCGATTCCAAGACGTCTGCTACTGCCGGTGCTGTTTCATGCCTTTGCAGCGGAGCCTGGGGCACAGTTTCTGTATTTAATGCAGCAACGGAAGCGCCCTGGAGGAAGGAAGGTTCTGGCTTCTGCTTTACCAGCCAGAGACCGCCGAATGCCAGTATCGCCAGCAAGACTCCACCTATCGCCCATGTCATGCCACCGCGAGTTGCTGCTTTTGCAGTATTCACGGTCTGCTCAACCTGCGGCATTACCTGGGTGGCCGAAACAGGCCGTTGTAACGACTGCCCGCACTGCAACCGTTCAATGGCGGCCATCAAATCCCCGGCATCGGCGAACCGCCCGGCCGGATCCTTGGCCAGCAGTAGATCGAGCAACGGTTGATACGACGAAAGCGCAGCAGGAAATTGCGGCAATGCATTGTTAACATGGGCAAAAGCAATGGCCAGGGTATCCTCGGCATCATACGGAACCCGGCCGGTCAGCATCTCAAACAACACCACACCGAGGCTGTAGAGATCGCTTCGTCCATCCACCTCTTTGCCCCGCGCCTGCTCCGGGCTCATGTAGTGGGGCGTGCCGATACTCATGCTGACACCGGTCATCCGGGTACCGGAGCCAATGGCCTTGGCAATACCGAAGTCCGCAAGCACCGCTGTGCCGTCTTCCCGAAACAACACGTTTTCCGGTTTTA
>JAQUHN010000053.1 GCA_028683555.1 Geobacteraceae bacterium
CGCGAAGCAATGGTAATCGAGGGCGCAGCGCGCCAACTGTTCGAGCAAACGGTTAGCGGGCATTTCGGCAAGACGTTGCACTACCAGCGGTTCGAGTTCCCGGTCATCGTAGTTGCAGGGATTCCAGTTGTCATTGGTATCGACCCGGCTGGCCGCCACGACGAAACAGTCCCGTTCTTCGTCCCATCCGACCGCGGTATAGGACCAGAGCGGAAGATGCACTTTTTTGCGACTGTAGTCACAGGCAGGAAGCAGCGTCCGGACATAACCGGGCGCCATGAAGGCGGAAACGGCCTGAATCGGCACTCTGCGCTTGCCCTCCCTGACCGAATCCAGGGTAACGAACTGCTTGCGCTTCTCATCCCATGCGATGGGCGGAGTATCGGGAACCGTGAAAATCCGGCTACCCTCCGGCAGCGGGATGATTTCCACCGATTCGGGGAGCACCGCTTCCGGGCCGCTCATCCCCGCCATGCAGAGTTCCGGATGATCGTATATGTTTCCCTTGGCATCCGCATACAGGAGCTTGGGTAATCTCTTTTTACGCATTGAATACTACCTCCGCCACAACCCTAGCAAAAAATGGTGATTCCGGCAAGAATTCCCCCTCGGTCCCACTTTCGCAAAGGGGGATGACCGGTAATCTGGATATCTTCTCAGAGACCTGCCAGGTTTTCGAAACCTGGCAGGTCTTACCTTGGAGATTCGCGCACAAAAGTAGGGGCGAACCCATGTGTTCGCCCGCTTAATGGGCAGACACTCGGGTCTGCCCCTACATGGATATAATTACCCACCGATTGAATAAATCACCCCACTTTATGAAAGGGGGGCCGGGGGGGGGGATTTCGTTGGCACGCTTCTGCGCAATATTAAACTTCTTCTGTCCATGACCAGAATTCTCCGCTACAATATCGACCATGAAAGTCGTGCTTACAACCCTCCACGCAAAATATATCCACGCTTCGCTGGCGCTGCCCTGCCTGAAAGCGGCCACGACCGACAGCAAAGGAATCCGGAGCGTCATTCGGGAATTCACCGTCAACGAACCGCGCAGCGATGTACTTCGCCGCATCGTGGCAGAGGAAGCGGATGTAGTGGCATTTTCCTGTTACATCTGGAACATCGAATCGATAAGCCGCATCGCGTCGGACCTGAAAAAGCTGAGACCGGAAACGCTGCTCGTCGCGGGAGGACCGGAGGTTTCCTATTCAGCAGTGGAGTTTCTCCGGGACAACTGTGCCTTTGACTGCGTCATCTGTGGCGAAGGCGAAAAAACCTGGCAGGAATTTCTGCTGCTGCTGAAAAATGAAAGGGCTGTTCCGCTTCCCGCGCAGGCAATTCCCGCCGGGATAGCGTACCGCAGCGCAGCAGCTATTGAACCGGCACGACCAAGGGAAGCCATCGCAAACCTCGACGACATCCCCTCCCCTTTCGCCATGGAACTGGTGGACATGACAAAACCGCTGGTGTATTACGAAACATCCCGCGGCTGCCCCTTCAGCTGCGCTTTTTGCCTTTCTTCGCTGGAACAGGGCGTTCGTTCCTTTTCCCTGGAACGGATCCGGGCGGACATCCGCTACCTGATCGAAAAACAGGTCCGGGTGGTCAAACTGGTGGACAGGACTTTCAATTACGACGCCGCACGGGCGGATGAAATATGGAACTTTATCCTCGACCACAACAAAACCAGCACGTTTCATTTCGAGATTGCCGCTGACCTGCTGACAGATAGTAATATCCGGACCCTGTCCAGGGTTCCCGACGGCATGTTCCGCTTCGAGATCGGAGTGCAGGCAACCGGCCAGGAAACTCTTTCCCGGGTGGCCAGGAAAAGCGATACCGACCAATTGCTGACCATGGTAAAGCGCCTTACCACGGAGACCGGGGTCACGGTCCACCTGGACCTGGTGGCAGGACTGCCGGGAGAGGACTTCGCCGGCTTCCTCACCTCCCTCGGCCGGCTTTTCCCGGTTGCCCCCCATCACATCCAGATTGAGCCGCTGAAGGTCCTCAAGGGATCACCGATGGCCGCAATCGCCGTCCGGGAAGGGTACGCCTTTTCCGCCACGCCCCCGTATACCATCCTCCGCACGCCGGCTCTTTCCTTTGACGAAATCGGCCATATCGAGGAAATCTCCCGACTGCTGGACCTCTATTTAAACAGCGGACGGTTCTGCCGCTCGCTGGCCGCACTGGAAAACCAACTGCCACTGGCCGACTATTTCGACCGGATGGCGCACTTCACAAAAAAACAGCCCGGATCCGGGCAGACGTCACTGAAGGGTCTTTTTGAACAGATGTGGCATTTTGGCAGGGATATTCTTGATCCGGAAGCGACCAGCGCCTTCCGGGATGCGCTCAGCTACGATTTTTGCCTCGGCGAGTATCCAACAACCGGAATCCTGCCGTCGTTCTTTGCCGAGGACTGGCAAAAAATACGGGACTCACTGCCCCGGCAAACGATCGAAGCCATTCTCAGTAATGTGGAAAAGCCGTCAGGCAGCAGGGTACGAACCTTCACCGCCGCTTTCCGCAAAGACTACCGTACAACCCCCGCAACGGCGGGCCCCGTCGACCTGGTCTTTGTCTACGTTGCCACCCCCGGACAGGGGCTGCGGGTGGAGGTTTTTTCACCCCCGCCACCCGCAACCGCTAAACAAATTGCAGCCCAGGTTCAGCAACAGCCGTAATTCAGCAGCAACCACAATCACCATACCAGCCCGAAAGGTTCGGTCGAAAAACGGAATCGATTACGTGAATGACACCGTTGGAACACACAATGTCGGTGCTGGTCACGGTACCGTTGTCAACAACCAGTTCTCCGTGCCTGACCCTGATGGCCAGGGTTTTACCATTCAGAGTAGGAGAACAATCCATGTTGCGGAGCTCTTCTTCCGACAGCTTTCCTTCCACCAGGTGATAAAGCAGGGTTTCCTTCAACAACTTGCTGTCTGCCATGATCTCTTCGACACTCAGTTTCGTAAAGCCGGCGTTGTCCGCGGCAAACAGGGTAAACGGCCCCGCACCCTGCAGAGCCTCCACTAACCCCGCCTTCTTCACCGCCTCGACAAGGGTCCGGAACGATTCATCTGCCTGCAAAGTTTCAAAGATATCTTTCATTGCTTTCTCCTCTGTCCTTACTCGGGTTACAGAAAATTTCGTACATAGTGTCATTTTCCTGCCGTTAGTTAGTTTTCATCCGGAAACGGTTCTTTTTCGCCCTGGCTGTGTCAATCCGCGGGCTTGTTTGTGCGGCGTACCTGGGTACGCCTCCGCGCAACTCCTTGATTTCCTTGCCAGGACAAAAAACCCCTCGTTTCCGAATTGAAAACCAATAGTTTCAAATCCGGGGTTTCCGGATGGAAACTAGTCACTCTCCACGCTCCTGCGCTATTTTCACAACTGCGCCAACGGCAGGTCAAAAGCTCTTGCTGTTCTTGATAATAATTATAGCGTACCACTCATATATATTCAATTATTTCTATAGTAAATTACTTTAATACACAATAACAACAACGTTGACCTGCTTTCAGATTTGCCGAGAATTATCGTTTGGCAAAGTCGTCACGCAAAATAATCTCGTGCCTTTTTTATCGCTAATCTTTACGACTGGGGTAAGCAAAACAGGGTTAAAGCAAAGAAGAAAAAGGTGACAGGCGGCGAGCAAAGATTGCCGGAGACGCCGCCGGTGGTGTGACAAGGAAGAAACTACTTGACGCAGATCCTGCGCACTTCGTGGATATCGGTCAGATGCTGGAAAACCTTCAGAATGCCGTCCTGCCGGAGGGAGGTCATCCCGTCGGCAATGGCCCGGTTCCTGACTTCATCGGCCTCGGGCTTCCGCTTGATAATATTCTTCATCTGGTCGTTGCATTCGAGAAGTTCATGGATACCGACGCGACCGCGATAGCCGGTATTGCCGCACTTCTCGCAACCGACCGGCTCGGCAAGGGTGATCTCTTGCCGTGACAGGCCGGTTGCCGAAAAAAGATCAGCGCCATACTCATTGAGTATTTCATCGAGCTCTTCCGCTTCCGGGCGGTACACTCGTTTACAATTGCCGCACAGCCTCCTGGCCAGCCGCTGTGCCAGGACACAGAGCAGGGAATCCGAAAAAGCAAACGGGTCGATGCCCATCTCCAGCAGGCGTGTCACCGTTTCGGGAGCGGAGTTGGTATGGAGGGTGGAAAAGACCAGGTGACCGGTCAGTGAGGCTTCAATGGCTATGGAAGCGGTTTCTTCGTCACGCATTTCGCCAACCATAATGACATCCGGATCCAGCCGTAGAAACGAGCGCAGCGCGGCAGCGAAGGTCAGGCCGATGCGGGGATTGACCTGCACCTGCCGCAAACCTTTCTGGGTAATCTCCACCGGGTCTTCGGCGGTCCAGATCTTGGTCTCCGGCTTGTTGATCCTGGCAATGGCCGAGTGAAGGGTTGTCGTTTTCCCGGCGCCGGTGGGACCGACAACGAGGACGAGACCATACGGCTTGCTGATCGCAGCATCAAAAACCCGCCTGTTGCGTTCGGTAAGGCCCAGGTCTTCATAGGCAATCGGGTCACCGGTATGAAGAATCCTGATGACCACGTCTTCCAACTGCCCGACCGTGGGCATGGTGGCAATCCGCAACTCAACGTCGATGGGACCGAACCGCTTGAAGTTTATCTTGCCGTCCTGCGGTTTTCTCCGCTCGGCAATATCCAGTTCCGACATGATCTTGATGCGCGAAGGAATAGCGTACTTATATTTATAGGGAATTCGCTGGTAGACTTTACAGCGCCCGTCAACCCTCATCCTGACAATGATATCGTTTTTTCCCGGATAGGGTTCGATATGAATGTCCGAAGCCCGGCTGCTGTAGGCATCGTAAATGATTTTATTGACCAGCTTGACAATGACGCTGTCCCGTTCGGTAACCTTCTTGACTTCGTCTTCAATATCCGGCTCATCGTAAAAGTCGGTTTTGGTGAGAATATCCGTGATACTGTCAGGAATATCGAGATCGAAATCATCTTCAACGGCAGCGGCGGAAGACAGGTTGAATTTGTACAGTCGCTGCTGTACCGCAACGATTTCCGACTCCGTGGCAATGACGGGAATTATCTTCAGCCGGGTGGCGGTTTCCAGCTCTCTCATTTCATGGAGCTTGATGGGATGCGCCATGGCAAGGGTGAGGGTGCTGCCGATCTTGGAAATGGGAACGATCCGTTGTTTCTGGGCATAGCTGGCATTGGTGAAGCGGGCGAAGGCAGGGTCAACCTGCATGGCACCAATGGAAACGAATGGCAGGTCATATTGGACGGAAATTGCCCGCGCCAGCTGCTCCTCGGTCAAAACCTCCAATTTTACGAGGGATTTCCCCAGCGGGATATTGTCCTTTTTACTGAGGACACGGGCCTGTTCGAGCTTCTGCTCGCTTACCAGGCCTTCGCTGCGAAGGATATCCACCAGTTTTTTTCTTTTTCCCGTCTGCTCCAGGATGTAATTGAGGTCGGATTCCTTGATAAAGCCGAGCCGGCACAGAAGTCTGCCGATGGTCTCGCCGGGGCAGGATTTCTGCAGTTCGAGCGCCTCGGCAAGTTGCTGTTCGCTTATCAGGTTGCTCTCTACCAGTATTTCACCGAGTTTTTTTTGCGACATGAGAATATTCCCGATTCTTCCCGAATGGGAGAGGTCACCTTTCTACGACTGTATACCCCTGGGAGGCAACGAGATCTTTGAAGAAGGTATCAATGCCACTATTGGTAAGGAAAGTCCGGGAAGTACGTTTCCCTTCTTCCGGGACAATGAAGCCCGACAGCTGAACACCATAGGATACGGCAGCGGGATTCCAGAGTTGGTAAAAACCATACGTGGCCGGCAACTTCATGGCCGAAAGCACCTTTTCCGCTATTTCCCGGAAATCATCCTCGGGTTGCAGAATGACAACCTGGTATCCGTTCTGCTTCAGAAGCTTCAGCAGCACATCCTGAACACGATCCTTCTGATAAAAGAAAACCACTACTTTGTCAGCACTCTTTTCATAATAACGTTCGGCTTTTACGGAAAGAGTAACCCCGGCGGAAGAGCCATCCTGCAGCGGGATATCCTTGTCTTTCTCATACGGGACAGACAAAGCTTCCAGCAGGGCGTCGACGATCGCGGTCTGGTTGCCATCCGTGATACTGTACAAGGTTCGGTGCTGGCGATGCTGCATCCCGGACGGCACGGACGATACGTCAACCACCTCGAATCCATCCTTTTCGAGAAACGAACGAAGTACAGCAGGAAAAGCCGTTCTTCTCCCGAAAAGGTTCAGCAGGACCACATTGTTTTTCAGCAGGCTATCATGCGTTTTCTCAATCTTGAAGTCAGATGAAACCGTCAGTCTCGGATCAGAACCGAAGCCGACCGAGAAATTTTCCACCACGGAATAAAAACCTGCCGCAGAAAACAGCGCCGCAAAGAATTTTTTTGGATCGGAAGGGCTTTCCGTAACGATCTGCGTGTCAGGCTCTTTTTCCTGCAGGATTGTTTTCACCAAAGGAGAAAGGGAGTTGTCGGTATCGAGCAGAATCTTCCCGCCACCCACCGCGGGAAGCACGGGATAGATGGCCGGGTCCAGCGAAAGCGAATAATTCGCGCCCTTGAGCTGAAAGGGGCCCGGTTTCTCGTTTTCCGAAGCGAAAAACCGCTTCCAGACAGTGCGTGCCCAGGAAACGACCTCCACCGCATCTACTGACGGGGCGGTCAGGCGCAACTTCTGCAAAGCCGCCGCGCGCGCCCCTGAATCGGCGCCGTGCCGCGCAGCGGCAGGAATTTTCGCGGCAGATACAGGCGATCTTCGCCGAGCCTTGGGGTGCCGCACGGATGCCTTGGCAGAGAGCTTCTTCGTCGTTACGCGATTTTTCCGCACACTACGCTCCTGTTGCCCCTTTACCCCGGAGGATGCGCCCGGTTTTGCCCGGACAGCCGAAGCGGAATCCCGGCTTTGTCGGCGTTCCTTCACACCAAGGTCCTTGATATCGAGATCGAACTTGGGGTCCAGCGCCCAAGGAAGCCGCAAATCAACCAGAGACAGTAGTAGAAAGAGAAAAATGACGAGTTTGAATTTTCCCACTCGAGGCACCACGGTATATCCCCCATTATCAGAAACAATTCTCTTTCACAGCTTTGCTACCTTTAAATGAACTCCAGAACAAAGGCCTGCAGATTGGCCGCGCCATCTTTCCGATAGGTAACAAGTTCGGCAAAACCAGTTACGATAGCACTTTTGACCAGGAAACCGTCTTTCTTTCTTTCCGTTCCCGACGGCACTGGTCCGGAATAGCCCAACTCCCGTAGCGTGGACTGCAGGAAAGAATCGGAGATGCCGGCATCCTTTTGCGCAATAACCTGCAGTGCCCTGAGTACCCCTCCCTCCCGGAACACTCGGATCTCATAATCGGGAAGCAGGTACCGCTCCCAACCGGGACGCTCGTTTGAAAAGGAATGATCGCGAAACTCGGGCCGGATAAAGGCCGGCAACGTAACGAGGCCTTTTTTGCCTTGTTCCGATGAAATTGCCGTGGAACTTTCTTCAGGAGCCACGCTAACCGGCACGGGTTGTTTGATCGACGCTGCCATATCAGACAGCCCGGTCCGATACAGGTACAGGCAGATGCCGGCAATCACCAGCAAGAGAACACCCGTCAATGTTGCTAGATATCTGCCCGTCTTCTTTTTCACCGGCAAAGACACGGCGGGCGGCGGAAGATTGACCTCCCTGGGCAGACCCTCCGGATACTCTTCCGCTTCTGGCGAAAGCGCGTCCATACGTGAAACCGGGGCGGAAGAAAGCGGAAGCGGGACCGTTTCGTGCGGTTCCTCGCGCAAAGCAGGAGAGGCATCACACGTTGCGCTCTCACGTTCTGCCTGGTCCGTGACAACATCGTCGACTATTTGCCGTGCATCGTCACTATCTGCCAGCGAAAATGAAGGCTCAGTCTTTTTCTCACCGCGCAGGTCGCGCCAGTCGTCTGGATGGTATCGGGCAACAAGCGTTGCGAAATTCGCCTGAAACTGCTGTGCTGAGTCGCTGATGACCAGAGAGTCATCACACCAGGAAGCTCCTTTTTTTTCGCCACCCGGTGTTTCGTCCATGAAAATGATCTTCGGCGACTCGGATCCCAACAGGGATTTTATATGCCGGGCAACAGTCTCACCGGAAACAGAGTCAATGGTACTCTGAATGAAAACCATGGATGGGCGGTTCTCAAAGACCTCCTTCAGACCTTGGTCAAAATCTGCAGCCTGCCGGATTTTCGTCTTGAAAAATGGCTGAAAATGCGCAATCAGCCGTTCGACTCTTTTATCACTTGAAATGACAAAAACATTAAGCATAATGCCCCCTCCGGACCACGTATAATCACATGTAAAACTTCGCATTGTCAATAAGTTTCAACAAATATGGCGTGACTCAAAAATCACTCTGCAGGCAGATCACTTTCGTTGCAAACAGAAAAAAGCCTGCGGCAGGCATCTCTGCGTCTATCAATAACAATCGACGCCTGCCAGAAAATATATCTTAGAGATAAATATGACACGGACACGAAATAAATCACTTCATGCCCCTAGAATTTATCGAGGCAACAACGATTGGACAGTAACAGCGGAGTACAGACAAAAGGTGAGCAGGGTAAAAAGAAAGGATCGGCCGAACAATGGCCCGCCAATGACTTCTTTGAAAAGACTAATGTCTTACTTTGAGGGGTGGGATTTTGTATCAGCCAGAACAGCAAGCATTTCCTGATGAATGAGGCCGTTACTGGCAAGGATCCGATGGTCGGTAATGGAGTAAGGCTCTCCGGCATGGTTTGTCACGGCCCCCCCCGCCTCCTCCAGCAGGAGCTTGCCGGCCGCCACGTCCCATGGATTGAGCTTGCACTCCCAGTAGCCGTCGAGCCTTCCGGCGGCAACATAGGCAAGATCGAGCGCTGCCGCACCCGCTCTCCGAACAGCCCGGGCGGCCAGTTGAAACCGCACGAAATTATCGAAATTGTTTTCGTTTGTTCGGGTCCTGTCATAGGGAAACCCGGTTGCCAGCAGGCAGCTTTTCAGTGGCTGGCGGCGCGATACCGAGATTCTACGGCCATTGAGCCAGGCGCCACGACCACGCACCGTAGTAAACAGCTCATCCATCATCGGGTGGTAAATTACTCCTAACTGCATCTCTCCGGAAACCTCGAGACCGATGGAAACGGCAAACCACGGAAAACCATGGGCGTAATTTGTCGTGCCGTCAAGGGGATCGATGATCCAGCGTACCGGGGAGCCAAGCGTCAGGGAACCGCGCTCTTCGGCAAGCACATCGCAGCCGGGACATGCAGCACGGAGCTGTCGGACGATACAATCCTCCGACAACCTGTCCACCTCGGTAACGAGATTCTTTTCGCCTTTGAAGGCAATGGAATAGTCCCCCCAGAGCCGTTCCCGCTGCAGCGCTCCGGCCGCCCGTGCCGCCTGAACTGCGATATCCAGATAATCACTCACCATGCCGTGCCGTTAGAGCTCCCGTAAATTACTGAACTCCGCCCAGGCCAGGAAATACTCAGGCTTCAGGACGTATTCATAAAGGTTCTCGACGATAGAGTAGTGCTCCCGCTCCTGGTCGAGAATCGTGGCGACTACAGTTTTCAACTGCGTATCGGCCTCTGTTTTAAGAATGCCTTCATAAAACCGGATACTTTCCGATTCAATCAGCAGGGCATGACGATAACTTTCCAGGCAGTTCTTCATCTGCGCAGCCGGCCCCATATCACCGAAATATTTTTCCAGCACCTTCCGCGCAGCATCAAGAGCCGGAGAATCGGCCGGATTGTCACAATCAATCTTGCGTCTCATTTTCTGTACGGCTTCAAAATGCCGCTGTTCGTCAGCGGCAAGAAGCGTAAAAATGTTCGTAATTCCCGGCAAGGCAGATTCTCCCGCGAGTTTCTCATAATAGACCTTGACCTCTAGTTCCTTCTCCATTGCGATATCGAATACGTTCATGAAAGGCCCTCCCTCCAGGATGGAGAATATCGACTCCGTGAACCAAATGCACCACGCCTCGTTTACAATCCCCTTTGCCATATACTTTCCGCGTTGCCCGGAAGGGCAAGACAAACGGCAGATTCACCATCGAGATCTGCACCGGCAAAGGTTGAGCGCTACTTTGATAGTAGCAGAAGAAATGAACCGTGCAAGGAATGAAGGCAGGCGATACAGCAATGTATGACAAGGCTCGGGGCGGCATTTTCAGCCAACCGGAATCGAATCGCTTTAGCAGGCCGGCAGCATCAAAGAGTGGGAAAAAAGAGCGTGAAACAAGTCCCCTCCCCCTCCGCACTTTCAACCTCGATACTGCCATGGAGCCGCTCTACATTGTTTTTGGTCACATACAGCCCGAGTCCCGTGCCGACCCCCGGATCCTTGGTAGTGAAAAAAGGCGTGAAAATTTTATCAAGCGATGCCGGCGGAATACCGGTACCGGTATCTCTGATGCGAACGCGAATAAGCATGTTATCGGTAAGGGAGGAGTCAACCAGCAGGCTGCCGCCGGTATCCATAGCATGGAGGGCATTAACGATAAGATTGAGGAAGATCTGCTTCAGCAGATTCTGGTTGGCTTTGACAAGGGGAAGATGGGGATCGAGCTCTTCATGAACAATGGTCGAACGTTTCTGAATCTCGTACTTGAGGAAGGTAAGAACTTCCTGGAGCACCAGGTTTACGTCAGATTCCCCCTCTGCACCGTCTTCTTCGCGAGAGAACGAGAGTATGCCGCGAGTAAGTTGCGACAAGCGCTGCACCTCCTGGTGAATCCTTTCAACCATCTCGGTGACGGATTCAGGAAGATCCCGCTCGCACAGGACCATCTGGGAAGCGGCGGCAATGACGGAAAGCGGGGTATTGATCTCATGAATGATACCCGCGGAAAGTCGGCCCAACTCCGCCATCTTCTCATTACTCGCCAGACGTCTGAGAAGTTCGTCTTGATCATGGCCATCCCGCGGCATATGTTCGGCAAATGGTTTGTCCATGGCAGTTCCGCTGGAAAAGGAGAGGATACATGAAATGGTCTGAGCACGGAAAGCCGCCCGCCAGGGACGGCTTTCCGCATCAGAGCAGTGGTACTGTCCCGTTGTCGGAGACAGTGAGGATACGACCTAGAACAGATTGTAACCGGACTCGGAATGCTGGGTCTGGTCGAGGCCGACGATTTCGTCATCCTTGTCAACCCGGAGCCCAATGGTCTTGTCAATGACGAAAGCAATAACGCAGGTTACAATGAAAGCGTAGGCGCCAGCGGCGGCAACGGCAATAACCTGGGAAAAGAACTGGGCGGTGTTGCCCGCGATCAGGCCAGTGGCGCCGACTGTGGCAAACGCACCGGTTGCCAGGGCGCCGAATGCTCCGCCGACTCCGTGGATACCGAATGCATCGAGGGAATCGTCATACTTGAGCTTCGCCTTCATCATAACTGCCAGGTAACAAATAACACCTGCGCCGACACCGATTACCAGGGCCCAGCCGGGGGTAACAAAACCGGCCGCGGGAGTAATGGCAACCAAGCCGGCAACGACACCGGAAGCAAAACCGAGAGCACTCGGCTTGCCGGCGTGAATCCATTCTGCCAACATCCAGGCAAGGCCTGCCGCTGCCGGAGCAACCGTAGTGGTGGTAAAGGCCAGCGCTGCGGTGCCGTTGGCCGCCAAAGCACTACCGGCATTGAATCCGTACCAGCCGAACCAGAGAAGACCGGTACCGAGCAGCGTCAGGGGAAGTGAATGGGGAGCCATCCGCTCGGTGGGGAAACCGCGCCGCTTACCAAGGAACATAATCAGCGCCAGGGCGGAAATACCGGAAGAGAGGTGAACAACGGTACCACCGGCGAAATCGAGCGCTGCCGGGGCAAGCTTGGCAAGCCAACCGCCGCCCCACACCCAGTGAGCAATCGGATCATAGACGAGAGTTGTCCAGACCAGGGCAAAAACGCAATAAGCGGAAAACTTGATCCTTTCCGCCACTGCACCGGAAATCAGCGCGATGGTAATAATGGCGAACATGGCCTGGAACATGGCGAAAACATATTCCGGAATGGTGCCGGACAGACTGTCAATGGTAATGCCGTTGAACATCAGCTTGTTAAGGCCACCGAAAAAGCCTCCGGCTTGGTCATCACCGAAACCGATCGTATAACCGATGACCAGCCACTGTACCGCGACCAGGCCCATGACTACAAAGGAATGCATCATGGTGGAAAGGACGTTCTTTGCCCGAACCATACCACCGTAAAACAGGGCAAGACCAGGCAGCATCAGCAGAACCAGCGCCGATGAAATGAGCAGCCAGGCGGTATCGCCAGTATCCAGGGTCGGGGCTGCGGGTGCAGCCGCTTCTTCAGCAAGTGCGAGAAGAGGAGTCATGAGAGCCAGGGAGCCGGCCATGACTGCAGTTTTAAGTGTTTTTACCTTCATAATTACCTCCATAAAGATTTCTGACAAGTTTCTGTGTCCCGAATAATGTCTCTGACAATTCGCTAGACAGTTTTTCTGTTAGAAACTGAACGCCGCTTTGATACCGAAAAGGCTCTCGTCGGTGATGCCACCAAGGTCGCGAGCTTTTTCACTGATTGCGTTAGAGTAGGTGTACGAGGCTGAAACGCTGAAGTTGTCATTGATTGCGTAATCCACCCCGGTGCTGAGCTCATAGTTGTTCCAGTTGCTGTATGCTTCGCTTACCGAATAGTTTCTCTGATTGTAGCTGATCAGCGCACCAAGATTCAGCCCAAGACCCTTCATCAGTTCGAAGGTGTGGCCCACTGATAAGGAATAGAAAAGGCCGGTTTCTTTCGACTGGTCCCAATCATAGAAAATTGAAAAGGTCGGTGAAAGGAGAGTATTGACGGTCGTTTTGAGGTAAATTTCGTTGGTATCCTCAAAATTCTCCAGGGAATAGAAAGTATTGCCAACGTTGAAGGTCAGCAGTTCGATCGGTGAGTATTCATAGTTCAGAGTGACATCGGTTTCGCTCATGTCTCCGGATTCAAATGCGCTGCCGAGAATGTTGCCGTCATGGGTGAGCAGGTTGCTCCAGTAACTCAGGGTGATCCCTTTGTAGCTGAGATCGGCGCCGAACTGGGAAACCCACTTGTTATCGCTCAGATCAACACCCCTGAAGAGGTACTTGTTGTACATACCGGCATACACGTCACCGGAAACAACGATCTCAGCTTTTGCGGTGGAAACCATACCTGTCAGACACAGGGCACATGCAATAATTACCATTCCGAGTTTATTCATTTTCATTTCTCCTTTCAGTCAATACATAAAATAGTAAATTAGAGAGCCTCTCCGCCCTTTTCGCCTGTTCTGATACGCACCGCTTCTTCCAACGGCATGACAAAGATTTTTCCGTCACCGATGCGACCGGTTTTTGCCGAGTTTTCGATTGTTTCGAGAACCTTTGCGACCATATCGTCGCTGACGGCAATTTCCAGCTTTACCTTCGGGATAAAGTCAACAACATACTCGGCACCGCGATACAACTCGGTGTGGCCTTTCTGCCGACCAAATCCCTTGACCTCGCTCACGGTTATCCCCATGATGCCCAGTTCGTTCAACGCATCCTTCACTTCGTCCAGCTTGAATGGTTTGATAATTGCTTCCACTAATTTCATTTCGTACCCCCGTTATTCTGGAATTTCTGCCTTAAATTAGTCACCGAATACATCGACTTTTTTCGTTGCGATACCGTGAAAACTACTCAGGAAAGATGCGAAATTTTCTCGGTCCGGTGATGTAACGAAATTCGCAGCCCTGAAACCACCAGCGATCACCCTTGTTCCGCCTAGGCAATCAACCCAACCAGTATCTTCGCCCCCCCTTTCCTGAAAGATGATCGGAAAATGTTTTTCCTATTGTTGTGTTTGGTTCTCGCTGGCCAAGGCATACTGAAATTTTCCAAATATTCAAAACCCTGATCTAGCAATTGCATCGGCTATGCCAGCGTGATCAAAAAAATATTTTACTGTCATTTCAAGACCTTACACCACTCACCCAAAAAGGACCGCCGGCATTCCATCGCACCAGCCACAAGCATGCCTATATTTTAATCACTACTAGCCGGTTTCTCAGACAGCATCAAACTGCGTTCAAACAAATACCAACTCGGCAAAAACACTAGGATTTTCACGGCAGATCGGAACATGCGGCACGCCCTTGGGCAACGGTCGCCGATTGATTGCTGTAGCGATAAAGCCTGCGGAGCTCTCGATCCTTCAACGGGCGCCTGACTTCCTGGGATTTTTCCCGAACCCGATCCATCAGGCGTACCGCTTCTTGCCGTGAAAGAACAATTCCAAGCTCCTTAAAACGCTCCAGCAAGATGCTGGTACCGGAATGCTTGCCAAGCACCAGATAGCGGCTCAACCCCACTTCGGCCGGATCGAAACCCTCGTAATTACTAGGATTCTTAATAACACCATCGGCATGGACTCCAGACTCATGGGAAAACACCCGCTTCCCCACAACCGGTTTCCAGTCCGGAACCGGGCGACCGGATGCAGTCCCGACAAAACGGGAGATTTCGTGAAAACGGTGCGTTTCGATTCCGGGATCGATCCCGCAGGCAAGCTTCAAACCCATGACAACCTCTTCCAGGGCAGCGTTTCCCGCCCTTTCGCCAAGACCGTTCACCGTTGTATTGACGAAGCGGGCGCCGGCCCGGATTCCCGCTATAGCGTTGGCCGTGGCCATGCCCAGGTCATTGTGCGTATGAACTTCGATGGGCAACTCCGGAACTGCGGCCCTCAGAGCGGCAACCTTCTCGTACATGAGGAACGGGTCGAGGATGCCGAGGGTATCGCAGAAACGGAACCGGTCACCGCCCAGCTCGTGGGCTATACCCATCAACTCAACCAGGAAAGCGGTATCCGCCCGGCTGGCATCCTCTCCGCCAACCGAGACATAAAGACCATTCTCTTTGGCAAAGGAAAGCGCCGTACGTAACTGGTCAATAACCCACGCACGATTCTTGCGCAGCTTGTTGGCGATCATCATGTCGGAAACCGAGAGAGAAATATCGACGGCCGAAACACCGCAGGCAATACTTGCCTCGATGTCGCTAATCACCGCCCGGTTCCAGGTTATCAGCCGCGCATTCAGCCCCAGGTCGACAATTGCCCTGATGGAATCCTGTTCTTCTTTACCCATCGTCGGAATACCGCACTCCAACTCATGAACCCCGATTTCATCCAGCATCCGGGCGATTGCCACTTTTTCCCTGCGGCTGAAAACCACCCCGGCAGTCTGTTCCCCATCGCGCAACGTCGTATCGTCAATTATGACCATGGTGTCAGCGGTTGTTGTCATGAAAGCACCTCCCCAAAAAAGAAAAGACCTCGGAGAATTCATCTCCGAGGCCCCATTGCCTCATCCATGATTGTGGTGTCGACAAGGGGCAATAAAGCACAAGCCATGCCATCAAACACAACACTCATAATTCTAATCAGTTACAAGGAAAAGTAAAGATATGGCGCCCAGCGCAAAAGCAACTCTGCGTAGAAAGCAGGCAGTCAACTGCCTATTTCATTGGAAAAGTGATCAGGAACGGGACCGGAAAAAGCGGAGGAAACAAAGATGGGAAAAACACAGGTGCGGCAACGAAGGCTGCACTGCGGACACGTAACATTTCCTGAGTAGCCCGCGGCAACGCCTTTGGCAGCGTTTTCGAAGAAAAACCACAGGAACACTGAAACAAATATTTCTACTATAAAGTTCACCGTCATCCCGACCATGAGGAGTAATCTTTGCCGTTCCGCTTGCTGCTTCAGATTTCTCGCTTCGCTCGAAAAAACAATAATCTCATACTACCGGTGGCACTCAACGCCGAGTTTCGCCGGTCAGAAGCCTCCCCCAAACAGCATGGTTATGTACTGGGATATGAAAGTGAGGGAATTGGTAAAGACCAGAACCCCGACGAGAATAAGGAACAGGCCCGTTACTATCTCGAAAATTCTGATCATTTTCTTGAACCGGTTGAATAGGACAAGAAACTTGTGCAACGCCAGCGATGATATAAAAAACGGCGTTCCGAGTCCCAAAGAGTAACTGAACAGCAGGATCATGCCTTGGTAGATTTTCTCCTCGGTAGCGGCAATCATAAGAATCGAAGCAAGGATAGGCCCAATGCACGGCGTCCAACCAGCGGCAAAGGCGATCCCGACCAGAACGCTGCCTGCATATCCGGCAGGTTTTCGATGAATGATGATCCTTTTCTCTCCCAACAGAACGCCCAGGTGGACCAGCCCTGAGACATGAATACCGAACAGGACAATCAACACCCCGCCGATTTTCCTGATAAGATCCATTCTCTCCTGGAGGAAACTGCCGATATAGGTAGCGGAAGCACCGAGAGCTATAAAGACGAAGGTGAAACCGGCAATGAACAGCAGGGAATGAATTATCGTTTTCTTCCGCACCAGATGGTTGGGATGTTCTTCCTTGAGGTCGGCGAAAGAAAGTCCCGTAATATAGGTGACATAGGAAGGAATAAGAGGTAGTACGCAGGGGGAAAGAAAAGAAAGCAGGCCGGCGACAAAAGCACCGATAATGCTTATATTTGCGGATTCCATTCGACAGACTCCTTATCAGGCTGTTATCGTTCCTGCAATTCCGAAAGATAGTTGACAACAGAGGGGTCACCCCAATCCAGCGGGCCGACGATTTTTTTTCTAACAACCCCTTGCCGGTCAAGGATAAAAGTCTCCGGAACCCCCGTGACGCCGTACAGTTTCGCAATTTTACCTGTAGGGTCCGGGACGGTCGGCAGACGATAGCCGCTCATCCGGAAAAAAGACGCCACCGCCTTGCCGCCGGCTTCGTCGAGGGCAACAGTAACCATGCGAAAGTTCTTTCCTGCCATAAGCGCATTCAACCGGGAGAGCGAAGGAACCTCCTCCCGGCATGGCGGGCACCAGGTTGCCCAGAAATTGAGAAGCACTACAGTACCCCGCAACCCGGAAAGCTGCATGTCGCTCCCCGACAGGTCCTGCATGCTGAAATCGGGCGCGATACTTCCCTCACCCGGAGCGGAGCTTCCCTTGGAACAACCAGCCGCCAGGAACAGTGCCAGAACAATAAGAATTCGGAAGAAATCTCGCATGACAGATTTTCTCTATGCTAGCCATTGGCTGCTTCAAAAAGGGTTGAGGCTTTCACGGAACCACCGGGGCGGCTTCTGGACTGGCATGCTGTTCGAGGGAAAGCGCTCGAGTCCGGCACACTGTTCAATCCGGGTAAAGAAAGGTTCCCGCTACCAAGATGATTTGGGGAAGTTTCAGCCCAGCCTCCTGCCGACACTGTCCGGATGAAAAATTTGCCAGGACTTCTGCTTGGCAGTGCACTCCGGGGAAGGAAAAGAGTATGGCATAATCAAGGTGTGCGACACGGAACAGGAGAAAAATCCATGCAGGACAGGGCCTGGCAGGTCAGCAGCGACGGGTGACCACATAATCGGCAAGCGAACACAATGCCAGCTTGCCGGGGGAATCGGGAAAAAGCTTCAGTCTATCCTTGCCGCGGCGCACATAATCGAGGGCCTTTTGCACGGCATACTCTATGCCACCATAGGAGTTAACCAGGGATACCACCTTCCGGAAGTCTTCGTCTTTCAGTGTATCACTTGAAATCACGTCGGCAATCTCCTGCCGCTCGGATTTACTGCAGTGCTGCAAGGTGTGGATCAGCGGCAGGGTTATCTTGCCTTCCTCGAGATCATGGCCGATACTTTTGCCGAACTGCTCTTCGCTGGAAACATAGTCGAGGGTATCGTCTATTACTTGGAAAGCTGTTCCCAGGTCCATGCCGAACTCACGCAGCGCAGTCTCCTGCTCAGGGGACGCTTTGCCGAGTATTGCCCCGGCCTGGCAGGCAGTGGCGAGAAGCACCGCTGTCTTGCTTTTGACTACTTCGACGTAGCGCTCTTCGGTCATCTCCAGATCACTCATGGAAACCAGCTGCAGCACCTCTCCTTGTGCGATGATCGTGGTTGCACCGGAGATAACCCGCAGTATGTCGAGGTCACCGACCTCTACCATAAGGCTGAAGGACTTGGAAAACAGATAGTCACCGACCAGTACCGACGCTTCGTTTCCCCAGAGGGTGTTCGCCGAGGCCAGGCCACGTCGCAGACTCGCATTGTCCACCACATCATCATGCAGCAGGGTTGCGGTGTGAATGAACTCGATAACGCTTGCCAGGGAAATATGCCGTTGGCCCTCATAGCCGCAAAGTTTGGCGGAAAGCAGCAACAAGGCAGGACGAATCCTTTTACCGCCGCTGGAAAGAACGTATTCTCCCACCTTCCGGATGAGAAACACATCGGATTCCAGGTCTTTCCTGAATTGCAGTTCAACATCTTTCAGCTCTGTCTCGATGAGAGCTAAAGCACATTCCATGCGGAAACCTCGGCCATAATTTGCGGCAATAGTAAAGGAATGACTTCTTGTTTGTCAAAGATTTTCTCCCCTTGCGCCGCGTTGAGGCAACCGGGGCAGAGGCCTCGCAGGGTGCACAGAAACCGGCAATGCCGATTTTCCGATTTGCTTGCGCATGAAACAGGTTTCCGAAGTGCCATGATCCGTTTCATAGCTCGGATCCGGATCATGGGCGCATTATGGCCTTAGTACCAACCTGGGATAAAATCTCGGCGCTGGCTCCGACACGGCACAGCGCGGCACGTCCGTCACGACAACCGCACAGCGTGCGGCTAAAAGTAGGGCCGGCGATGCCACCAATAAGGAGGCCCCCACCAGTAGGGATCATAATAGTAACCGGGCGGAGGATACTGTGGCGGCTCCAGTTCCGATTTGCTCCAGACGTGTATCTCGCGAATTGAAATGACCGGGTAGGTATATTCTATCCGGTCAATGGGCAGAACTTTCTTTCCCTGCACCTGGCCGACCACGGTCACCCGTCGCCCGGTTTTATACACCACCGGATCAAGAAAGCGGGGAGTTATGGCCAAGAATCGCCCTCCCGAAGAATGGGAGACCTCCTCCGGCAATTCGTCACTGTCGAGCGGTGACTGGACTACTTCCAGCTGCGAACCATCTTTATCGTTTTGAACCCCGGCAACGGTCCCCCCAAGCATGACATATTTCCCGACATAGGAGTCGGGATCGGCACGCAGTCCCTGGAACTGTATCGACGCATCGACCATGTTGCGTGACTCTTCGCTGATAACGTGGGCGCAACCCGTAAGGAGCAGGAATGAGGCAAGCATGAAAAGAATTTTTTTCACCGGACACCTCCTTGGGCAAGCTTTGTCAGGTTAGTGAAAAGACTACCCCCCGCAACCGGAAAGTCAAACCATAGCCGGCCTTTTCACGCCCCACGCGAATGGACACGAAGCCACCGCGGCACATGTCCCCCATCGAGGTTCTTGAGCAGAAAAGCGTCAGGCGTATTTGCTCAGGTC
>JAQUHN010000054.1 GCA_028683555.1 Geobacteraceae bacterium
CGGGTGATGTCGTTCCTGATCTCGTCCAGGTAATAGCCGACCGCCAATTTGGCGGCAATCTTGGCAATGGGGAAGCCGGTTGCCTTCGATGCCAGGGCCGAACTGCGAGAAACACGCGGGTTCATCGCGATGATCACCAGCCGGCCGTTGTCGGGATTGATGCCGAACTGGATATTGGACCCGCCGGTATCGACGCCGATTTCCCGGATGATTTTCAAGGATGCATCGCGCAGGATCTGGTATTCCTTGTCGGTGAGGGTCTGGGCCGGGGCCACGGTGATGGAGTCACCGGTGTGGATACCCATTGCGTCAAGGTTCTCGATGGAGCAGATGATGACGACGTTATCCTTGGTGTCGCGCATCACTTCCAGCTCGTACTCTTTCCAGCCGATAACCGACTCTTCCACCAGGACTTCGTCGGTTGGCGAAGCATCGATCCCGGCCAGGGCCATTTTTTCGTATTCTTCCATGTTGTAGGCGATGCCGCCGCCCGTTCCGCCAAGGGTAAAGGACGGACGGATAATGGCCGGGAAGCCGACTTCCTTGATGATTTCCATTGCCTCGGCCTGATTGTGGGCGAAGCCGGAACGGGGCACCTCGAGGCCGATTTTTTCCATTGCCTGTTTGAACAGGGTGCGGTCCTCGGCCTTCTTGATGGCCGGAAGCTTGGCGCCGATCAGTTCTACCCCGTATTTTTCCAGAACGCCATTTTCCGCCACCGCCACGGCGGTATTGAGGGCCGTCTGCCCTCCCAGGGTCGGCAGCAGGGCATCGGGACGCTCTTTGGCGATGATCTTTTCCAGGAATTCGGGGGTGACCGGTTCCACGTAGGTCCGGTCGGCGAAGTCCGGGTCGGTCATAATGGTGGCCGGGTTGCTGTTGAGAAGCACCACCTCGTACCCTTCTTCCTTGAGGGCCTTGCAAGCCTGCGTCCCGGAATAGTCGAATTCGCACGCCTGGCCGATGACGATGGGGCCGGCGCCGATAATGAGGATCTTCTTGATATCAGTTCTTTTCGGCATTGTTTCTCCTTAACGTATATCTATGGTAACTCGGTGGAGGACCGCAAATCCGGTGCTCCTGATAGCGTATCATCGAAAGATGAAATAGGTTGCTCCTCCCAGGCACAGGCCAGCCCATACATAGTCCAGCTTCAGTGGTTGTCCCATGTAGAGCACCGCAAAGGGGACGAACACGGCAAGGGTGATCACTTCCTGCATGATCTTCAATTGGCCCAGGTTGAAAACACCGTAGCCGATCCGGTTCGCGGGCACCTGGATCATATATTCGAAGAAGGCGATCCCCCAGCTGACGAGCACGGCCAGAAACCAGGGTGCAGATCGCATGTCCTTGAGGTGTGCGTACCAGGCAAAGGTCATGAAAACATTAGAAAGGACGAGCAGAAAAACGGTTCTCATTCCTGTACCCAGCCATTTTCCAGACCGTTTTCTTCCAGCGCTGCAACCGCCTCCGCATATTCCTCAGCGGTGATCTTCCGCGCAATGGCGGCAATCTCTGCTGCCTCGAAGGCAGGGAAAAACTGATTCATCAGGGCCAGGTGCGTTTCCGTTCCCAGGGTCTCGGCAATCCAGCGGAGCGTCTCACGACTGCCGGCGGCCCTGCCCGGCAGAACCAGGTGCCGGATGATCAGTCCCTGGCGCGCCAAGCCCTCTTCATCGAGCTTCAGGTGGCCTGCCTGGCGGAACATTTCCCGAATTGCGGCACGGTTGATGTCCCGGTACCCGGCGGCCGAGGAAAACCGGACCGCGGGTTCCTCTTCAGTATACTTCATATCGGGCAGAAAGATGTCCACGATCCCTTCGAGGAGAACGAGGGCATCAACCTTTTCGTAACCGCTGCTGTTCCAGACCAGCGGCAGCCGGAAGCCCCTTGGTATGGCGAGCCAGAGGGCCGCCAGGATCTGGGGCAGATAATGGCCCGGCGTCACGAAATTGATATTGTGAACGCCCTGCTTCTGCAGCTTCAACATCTTGTCTGCCAGCTCGCTGGTGGTCAGTTCTTCGCCATTTCCCATCTGGCTGATGGGGAAATTCTGGCAGAAACGGCAGCGCAGTGTGCACCAGGAGAAAAAGATTGTGCCCGATCCGCGGTTTCCCGAGATGGGCGGTTCCTCTCCCCGATGAATGTTGGCAGAGGCGATCTTCGGTTTCAGCCCAGCCTGGCAGAAACCTGTCTCGCCAATGATGCGATCAACCTTGCACTGGTGGGGGCATAGGTCGCACCTGCGAAGTCGGGCATAGGCGTGCCGGACCCGCTCCAGGAGTTCTCCTGATTGAAAAAGATCGATGTAGCGCATGAAAACCTGTCGGGATAAAGCTTGTGGGCGAAACACCTGTTCCTGCCGGCTTCCCATCCTTTGTCCCGTAATCCTTATCCCTTAATCAATTGGTGAACAGTGAGCAGTGAACAGTGAAGAGTGAACGGTGAACGGCTTTTCCTCGTTCCTCGTTCTTATAACTAAAAACTCAACACCCAAAACTAATAACTGCTTTCTCCATAATCCTTAATCCGTATCCCGTTTTCACGCCTTCTTGGATTTCTCCATCAACTCCACGAACCGCGCGAACAGGTACTGGGAGTCATGGGGGCCCGGGGATGCCTCGGGGTGATGCTGGACGGAAAAAATCGGCAGTTCCTTATGTCGCATCCCTTCGACGGTCATGTCGTTGAGGTTTTCGTGGGCCAGTTCACAGGATTGGGAAAGCGAGGCGATGTCCACCGAAAAGCCGTGGTTCTGGGCGGTGATTTCAACGGTGCCGGTTGCCAGGTCCATGACCGGCAGGTTGGAGCCGTGGTTGCCGAATTTCAGCTTTACGGTTCGGCCGCCGAGGGCCAGGCCCAGCAGTTGGTGGCCGAGACAAATGCCGAAAATGGGAACCTTGCCGACCAGTCGCTTGATGTTTTCGATAACCTCGGTCATTGGTTCGGGGTCACCGGGGCCGTTGGAGAGGAATATGCCGTCAGGATTCATGGCGAGCGCCTGCTCGGCCGGGAACGTGGCCGGAACAACCGTAACGTCGCATCCTGCGGAGGCCAGGCAGCGGAGGATGTTGAACTTGATGCCGAAGTCGTAGGCAACAACTTTGTAGGGCCGCTCCTTGGTGGAGCAATCGGCATAGCCGGCGCCCAGTTCCCAGAGGCCCTCCGCCCAAGGGTAGGAATGGTCGCAGCTTACTCCGGTGGCAAGGTCGAGACCCGCCATGCTGGGGACGGCACGAACCTTCTGCAGCAGGCTGGCATGGTCGGTATGGATGGTGGAGATGATGCCGTTTTGTGCTCCATGGTCGCGCAGATGGCGGGTCAACGCCCGGGTATCGATTCCCTGGATGCCCACCACGCCGTTTTCCCGCAGATAGGCGCCGAGACTCATGGTGGCTCGCCAGTTCGAATATTCGTCGATGTACTCTTTGACGATGAATCCCGAAAGGTAGAGCTTGCCGCTCTCCACATCTTCCGGGTTGATGCCGGTATTGCCGATCTGGGGGTAGGTCATGGTGACCATCTGCCCCTTGTAGGAAGGATCGGTGAGTACTTCCTGGTATCCTGACATGGCGGTATTGAAAACCACCTCGCCGGTTGCTTCTCCGGTGGCTCCGAAAGATTTTCCTTCAAAAATACGGCCGTCGGCGAGCGCTAGAACTGCTTTCATGTGTATCTCCCTGCTGGTTTGGTATGTCACGGTTGGGGCAGGCACGCAGCTCCCCAACCAATTTACTGGTTTTTATGGACAATTTTCCCGCCGACAATGGTGTAGGCTGACTGCCCTTTCATCGTCATGCCGAGAAAGGGGGAATTCTTCGACTTGCTGGCGAGCTTGGCTGCCTCTACCGTCCACTTGCGGTCCGGTTCGATGATCGTGATGTCCGCGACAGCTCCCGGCTCGAGGGTGCCCCGGCCGAGTTTCAGTATCCGGGCCGGATTCAGGCAAAGCTTGGCAACCAGGGCACTCAGGTCGAGCACCTTCTCTTCCACAAGGGTCAGGGCGAGCGGCAGGGCGGTTTCAAGGCCGATGATGCCATTGGCGGCCAGGGCGAACTCCAGGTCCTTTTCGTCGCTATGGTGGGGCGCATGGTCGGTGGCGATGGCGTCGATGGTTCCATCGGCAAGGCCCGCCTTGATGGCAGCCACGTCTTCACCGGTTCTGAGCGGCGGGTTCATCTTGGCGTTGGTATTGTAGCCCCTGACTGCGTCTTCGGTAAGGGTGAAGTAATGGGGGGCCGTTTCGCAGGTTACCTGGACACCGCGCGCCTTGGCGTCTCGAATGATCCGTACCGCTCCTTTGGTTGAGACATGGGCAATGTGGATCGGCGAGTTGGTGAATTCGGCCAGGTAGACGTCCCGTGCGGTGGCCGCATCCTCGGCGACCCAGGGGATTCCCTTGAGTCCCAGTTCGGTGGCGGTAAAGCCGTCGTTCATCTGTCCGTCACCGGCCAGTCCCAGATCCTCGGCGTGGGAGATCAGAGGGATTGCCATCCCCTTGGCGTATTCCAGTGCCCGGCGCATCAGTTCGGGATTGGTTACCGGGCGTCCGTCGTCGGAAACGGCCACGCATCCGGCCTCCTTCAGGTCACCCATCTCCGCAAGGTTTTCGCTTTTCATGCCCTGGGTGATGGTTCCTACGGGAAAAACATTCACCAGTCCCTCGGCTTTTGCCTTGGCAATGATGTAGGTCGTAATGGCCTTGTTGTCGTTCACCGGCTTGGTATTGGGCATGCAGACAACGGAGGTGAAGCCGCCGGCGGCTGCCGCCCTGGTTCCGGTTACGATGTCTTCCTTGTATTCGAGGCCCGGGTCCCGCAGATGAACATGCATGTCGATCAGTCCAGGAGTTACGATAAGTCCCTTGGCATCGATGACCTCGCAGGATTTGTCGGCGGCGAGCTTTTTGCCCAGCTCCTTAATCTTCCCGTCTGTGATGCGGATGTCAAGCTTCTCGTCAATTTGCTGGGCCGGGTCGATGACGCGACCACCTTTAATTAAAAGATCCATATGGCACCTCATGGTAAAAGTTCAAGGTTCAAGGTTCAAGGTTCAAGGTCGAAGGTTCGAAGCTGAAAGCCCACTATCTCAGGTTTTGCCTGTAACGTTGAACTTCGAACATTGAACGTTGAACCGGGTTTTATTCCGTCGGACCGCCACCGCTCACGTGATAGAGCATCGACATACGGACCGCCACGCCGTTTTCCACCTGTTCGAGGATGACGGAATTTTCTCCGTCGGCTACATCGGAGGAAATTTCCACGCCGCGGTTCATGGGGCCGGGATGCATTACCAGTACGCCCGGTTTCGCCATTTTTACCACATCTGCGGAAAGCCCGAAATAGCGGGAGTATTCACGCATGGTGGGGAGCAGGGTCTTGCCCTGCCGTTCCAGCTGGATGCGGAGCATCATGATGACGTCGGCACCTTCCACCGCTTCCTGCATCCTGTTGCAGACGGTAACATTGCCGAGGCGTTCCGCACCGGGGGGAATCAGGGTTGGCGGGCCTGCCAGGGAGACGTTGGCACCCATCTTGGTGAGGCCGTAGATGTTGGAGCGGGCGACCCGGCTGTGGGTGATGTCACCAACGATGGCGACCTTGAGTCCCTGTAGGGTGCCGAATTTTTCACGCATGGTCATCATGTCGAGTAGCCCCTGGGAGGGATGCTCATGAGCGCCGTCGCCGGCGTTGATAACCGAATAGGAAACACGTTGCGCCAGGTAGTGGTGCGCTCCGGAGATTCCGTGGCGCATGACGATGATGTCCGGTTTCATGGCCTCGATGTTCCAAGCCGTGTCCGAAAGAGTTTCTCCCTTCTGGACCGCGCTGGTGGATGCCGAGATGTTGAGGGTATCCGCCGAAAGCCTCTTGGCCGCGATTTCGAAAGAGGTGCGGGTGCGGGTGGATGGCTCGAAAAACAGGTTCACGACTGTTTTGCCGCGCAGGGTCGGAACCTTCTTGACCTCCCGCTTGCTGATTTCTTTCATGTTGTCGGCGGTGTTGAGGAGCAGTTCGATCTCTTCCGCAGTCAGATCTTGCAGTCCCAGGATGTCCTTATGTTTGAATGCCATGGGTGACCCTCCAGAAAATAGTGAAAAATCAGGGTTTTTCCAGTACCACTTCGATCGGGTGGTTGGCTTCGTCGAAGCTTACCAGGATATTCTCTTTCCTGCTGGTGGGAACATTGCGGCCGACGAAATCGGCACGGATCGGCAACTCCCGGTGGCCACGGTCGACAAGAACCGCCAGCTGGATGCACTGGGGCCTGCCGTGGTCCATCATGGCATCCATCGCGGCCCGTATGGTTCTGCCGGTAAAAAGCACATCGTCCACCAGTACCACCCGCTTCCCTTCGGTGCTGAAGGGGATTTCGGTTTTTCCGACCGGGAGATGGGCGGCCTGGGTCTTGATGTCGTCCCGGTAGAGGGTTATGTCCACCGAGCCGACCGGCACGGTGACCCCTTCGATTTCTTCCAGGCGGGAAGCCAGCTCGAAAGCGAGATGATCTCCTCCGGTCCGGATTCCCACGAGTACCAGTTCGGAAACTCCCTTGTTGCGTTCCAGGATCTCGTGGGCAATTCGGGTGAGCGCCCGTTTGACACCGGCTCCGTCAAGGATGACGGTTGTTTCTTTGTTCACGTCGAACCTCCTTTGCAGGCCTTAGAAGAGCTTTTCCGGGTAGCTGACCGGTTGCGAACGGCGCAAAAAAAGCCTTTCCGCAAATCGGCGGAAAGGCTTTTGGCTAGTCAAAAAATCGGATTGCTGCATGCCCCCACCTTTGTTAACCTCACAGGGTTAGATTAAAAGGCCGGTCAGTTAATTTTACTAACACTAGCACCATATTACCGGCCAGTCAAGGAAGAAAGTTTGCGTTCAGGAGAGCCGGGTTTCACTCGCCAGCAGCGCTACATTTTCCACGTGAGAGGTCTGGGGAAACATGTCCACCGGCTGTACTTCGAGGGCCCGGTAACCAAGCCCGGCGAGGAGGTTGAGATCGCGGGCAAGGGTAGTCGGCGAGCAGGAAACGTAGATGATTCGTCGGGGCTTGAGGTTTGCACAGCTTCGCAAAACCTCTTCGTCGCAACCCTTGCGGGGCGGGTTCAGTACCACGACGTCGACAGCGACAGCTTCCGCGCTGATGTCTTCCAGTTGTCTTGCTGCGTCCCCGGCCTCGAAACGACAGTTGCGGATGCCGTTCATGCTGGCGTTCTTTTCAGCATCGGCCACGGCTGCCGCGACTACTTCTATGCCGATTATTTCGTGGCTGTTGCCGGCCAGAAACAGGGATATGCCGCCGACCCCGCAATAGACGTCCACAACCCTTTCGCTGCCGGTGAGGGCGGCCCATTGCCGTACCTGCTCGTAGATGGTCCGGGCGCCGTCGTTGTTTACCTGGAAGAAGGAGCGGGGGGAGACGGAGAAACGAATGTCGCCGATTTTCTCCGTAAGGGTCTGGCGCTTGGTGACGAAATATTCCCGATCACCGAGGATGACGTTGCCGGTCGAGTTGTTGACACTCTGGGCGACGACCATCACTTGCGGAACAGCTTTTTGCAGGTGTTTTGTCAAGTGGTGGATTTCGTTGAAGCTGCGCTCGCTGGTGACAAACACCGCCATGGCACGGTCTTCCTGCTCGGAAACGCGGATCACCAGGTAGCGTAGGATGCCGTTCCGGGTTTTGGGGTTGTAGATCGGCACCTTGCCTTTTCTGATCCCCTCCCTGACGGCCGCTACGATCTGGTTGATGAGCGGATGGTGCAGGGGGCAGTTTCCGATATCGATGACCTGGTGGCTGTTGCGCCGGTAGATACCGATGTTCGGTGCTGCGAACTTGCCGGATATCATCAGCTTGGCCGTGGTGCGATAGCCGAGAGGTTTTTTCGCGGCGAGCACCGGCCGGATTGTTGTTTCCCGCAGTGACGGGTAGCGGCGCAGAGTTGCTTCTACCAGACCTTTTTTCCAGTCAAGTTGTGCCTGGTATTTCATCTGGATCAGTTGGCAGCCGTCGCAGGCTGTTCCTTTGGAGCAAGGCGGTTCCGGCAATCGCTCCGGCGAGCCGCGCAGGATCTTGATTGTGTCGGCGAAGGTGTCCCGCTGGCCGGAAAAGGTGATTCGAGCGCGCACCTGTTCTCCCGGGAACGCCCCGTTAACGCGAATCTTGGTGTCTGCATGGTCTGCGATACCATAGCCGTCTTCGTCGAGACTGATAATGGAGAGGTCGAGTGTCTGGCCTTGCAGCGGTTTTAGTTTCTTTGATTTTGGTGTTTCATCGGTTCTTTTTCTCATCATTTTTTTACTAGAAAACAATCGGGGATATTTGTCAATTTTTCTTTGCAGAGATGGCCGGAAATTTTGCACCGGCCTAGACACGGCTGTTGCAACCCGTTGCTGTCACTTGTTTCTAGCGAGGATTTCGTCCGCAAACCGGTCAAGATGGGTGCTAAGGCGGAACAATGAAAAACCTTGACACCCGATTTCGCTTGTTTTATCATGTTCTTTCACTTTGCGGGCCTATAGCTCAGCTGGCTAGAGCCACCGGCTCATAACCGGTAGGTCCCAGGTTCGAATCCTGGTGGGCCCACCACCTGATCCATGGGATGATTGGGGATGCCTGTACGGTGCCAACGTAACCGAAATATATATCCAACAGTGGAGAAAAGAGTGCAATCTTCCGAGATTGCACTCTTTTCTTTTGGCTGGGAAAATGAACCCCAGAGTATCAGACATCATTGAAATAATTGACGCAATTGCCCCATTTCGGCTGGCTGAGGAATGGGATAATGTCGGACTGCAGGTGGGTGATCCTGCTGCCCCGGCTTCGAGAATCATGGTTTCTCTCGATGCGTGCGCCGAAGCACTGGATGCTGCAGTTGCAGCACAGTGTCATCTCCTCCTGACACACCACCCGCTCATTTTCCGCCCAGTACAGAGCATCAGTCTCGCAGATCCTTCCGGAGCCCTTATCGGTAAGGCATTTCGCAACTCTATCAGTATCGTTTCCCTTCATACAAATTTTGATAGTGCCGAGGGTGGTGTGAATGATCTGCTGGCAGAAAGGCTGGGGGTCGTTGCCACGGCGCCGCTTTCCGTTACCCATGCCGAGACGTTGGTGAAGCTAGCCGTCTTCGTTCCAAAAGGCTTCGAAGAACAGGTTGCCCAGGCCTTGTTCCAGTTTAGCGGCTTTATCGGAAATTATTCGGAGTGTTCATTCCAGGCGGCAGGAACGGGTACCTTTAAACCCCTTGAAGGGGCTTCCCCGTTCCTCGGCGTGATCGGGACGCGCGAATATGCTGAAGAGACGAGGATAGAGGTGCTGCTCCGCAGAGCGGACATGGATCGGGCACTCGCGGCTTTATCTGCCGCCCATCCCTATGAAGAACCGGCCGTGGATCTTTATCCGCTGCTGAACGACGGGGTGCGTGCGGGCCTTGGCAGGATAGGGGACCTGAAACAGCCCCTTTCCCTGGAGCAGTTTGTTTCCCGCATTAAAGAAGAGTTTGCCGTTGAGGGAATACGGTTTGTTGGTGAAGGAAATCGGCTCCTGGGAAAGGTTGCCCTCTGTGGGGGCAGCGGTTCCTCCCTGCTGAGGGAGGCCCACGCTCAGGGGGCCGATGTATTGGTTACCGGGGATGTGAAATATCACGAGGCGCGCGAAGCCCAGACATTGGGCCTCGCACTGGTTGATCTGGGCCATTTTGCCTCGGAAATTCCGATGGTGGAAGGGTTGGTTTCCCGGTTGGAAAGCGAGTTGCGTGCACGAGGTTTTGTCGCGGAACTCATGGCGTGTACCGTTGAAAAGGACCCGTTCCGGTACCGATGAGCCTGCAGTTGGATGAACAGGCCATGGACCGGACCGGCGAGACAGGAGGTAGGTTTTGGGTAAGAACGTGAGGATTCTGGCGCAACTGCAGGAGATCGATCTCAAGATTGACTCGTCGCGCGGAGAAGCGCAGGCTTTACAGAACGAGATTCACTCTCTGGAGGCCATGGCGGCAGAAAAACAGCAGGATATTGCTGAGCAGAAGTCTGAGTTGTCTGTTATTGAAGAGGAAAAGCGAGTCCTGGAAGAAAATCTGGCCACGGAATCGGATTCCATTTCCCGGTCCGAGATACGTTTGCGGGAGATCAAAACCCAGAAGGAATACCAGGCCGTGTCGAAAGAGATAGCCACGGCGAAAAAAGTGAAGACCGATCTCGAAGAGCAGATCCTGCAGAAGATTACCCGCACTGACGAGTTGAATGTTATTATTGCGGAGAAGGAAGGTAAGCTGCAGGAGTTCGAGGGGAATGCATCGGCTCGCAAGAGTGAGCTTCAGGACAGGATCGAGCAACTGGAAAAGGCCATTGCCGATGACAGTTCGGCGCGTAACGTGACCGCCAAAGATATTGCTGCCTCGATGATGAAGCGTTACGAGACGCTTCGCCAGAAGCGTCAGGGGTTGGCAATTGCCGAAGCAAAAGCGGGCTCGTGCATGGGGTGCAATATGAATCTTCCTCCCCAGGTTTTCAACAGCCTGTTCAAGGAAGAGAACTTTGTTTGTTGTCCCCATTGCCAGCGGATGCTCTTCCTGCGCCAGGACAATGACGAAGCCGCTGCAGGATAAATAGTTTTCATCCGGAAACGGTTCTTTTCCGCCCTGGCTGTGTCAATCAGCGGGCTTGCTTGTGCGGCGTACCTGGGTACGCCTCCGCGCAACCCCTTGATTTCCTTGCCAAGACAAAAAATCCTTCGTTTCCGAATTGAAAACCAATAGTTTGGTCGAAGCAGTCCAGGTGGCCGCTGCCCGCCGAAGCTCTAGCATAGGCGGGGAGAGGAAAGTCCGGGCTCCACAGGGCATGGTGCTGGATAACGTCCAGCGGGGGTGACCCCAGGGAAAGTGCCACAGAGAGTAGACCGCCCGCCGAAGCTTTAGCGTAGGCGGGTAAGGGTGAAAGGGTAAGGTAAGAGCTTACCAGGTCCGATGGTGACATCGGATGCTCGGTAAACCCCACCAGGAGCAAGGCCGAATAGGGAAGCGTTAAGGACGGCCCGTCCGTGCTTCCGGGTTGGCTGCTTGATGCCGTCGGCAACGGCGGCACTAGAGGAATGGTCGCCACTCTTCACAGGGTAACCTGCGAAGGGAACAGAACCCGGCTTATGGACTGCTTCGGCCAAAATTGTTTTATCAGGATTTGTCTTTGCAGGGAGATTTTTTGACAGACCAGCAGATGTGGGAAAATGCCGTACATGTCGTCATGGCCGAATATGAGGCCCTTGCCGGACCGGTGAAGGCCCGGGTGGCAAGAATCGGCGAATCCATTCGGCAAATTAAACTCGAAATTTTTTCTCTTGCCGAACAATCCGCCGCGATCGAGACTTGCGCCACCTGCGCCGGGCTTTGCTGTGAAAAAGGGAAATATCACTTTTCCGTCATTGATCTGCTGGTGTATCTTTCGACAGGGCGCGAACTGTTTACTCCGTCTTTTCGCGAAACGCCATGCCCCTTTCTGGGCGAAAGGGGGTGCTTGATGGATCCCGCGTACCGCCCCTTTCCGTGTATCACCTTCCACTGCGAGCTCTTGGAATCGCCCCTTTCTGCTGTCGAGCTGGAGCGAATGTATCTTCTGGAGCGTAGTCTGCGTGCCAGCTGTCGGCAGATGGAAGAACTGTTTGGGAATCGATTGATGCAGGGACTTCTGCTGAGTTATGAACGCTTTCTTGCTGGTGCCGATGCGGCAATTCTCTCCGGGGTCGGCGGTCGCTAGTGTCCCGTGCGGCATAGCCTGCAGTCGCCGGAACCAGAATTCAATAGTCTGTCAAAAATCCTTCGGAGGACCCATGGCCACGACGATTCATGATCTTGTCTGTATTCATATTGAGAATAAGCCGGCATTTTTCGCCCGTATCGAAGAGATTGTCCCCGATGTCAAACTGGGGTGGTGGAAGGTGAGTTTGCTGGTGTTGACCTCCCCGCTGCAGGTTTTTAGCTGGATACTGGAAGAAAATCAGATTAACGGCACCCCCTTTACCATGGGTGGCACGCCGATTTTCCTCGAAAAGGTCGTTTCCCCCCTGGAGACGACAGATCTTGAGTCGTCTTTGCCTGTTGAGGAAGATGACCTCCCTGTGCCTGAAAAAAAGGAGCCGGCAAAGGTCGTCTCCCTTGTTGATCGCAAGAAGGAGAAGTAAGCAGAACGAGTCAAGGCCCATTTTCTCAAGAATATTTCCTGCGTTCCGTCAGCCATTTCCCCTCCTTCGCATCTTACTTGCCGCCCTGCACGGAACCTGCTGAAGTATCGAGTTTTTCTCGGGCGTCTGGCGCTGAAATCTTCAAGTTTGTTCCGGTCAAGAGACCATTTGTCCTTCCCCCTCCTACAGAACTCTTAACTCCCCGGAAAATCGTAGAAAATTTCTCTTTTTTTGCAATACTTTTGCCTTGACAACCTCTGGGACGCTTAGTATAGTTTGTCGCAATAGTGGTATAAAGTGGTAAAATGTGGAAAATGTATCGGAGGGGCGATGTTTCGGGGGGTTTTCAATACCACCATAGATGTAAAGGGGCGAACGAGCTTGCCAGCCAAGTTTCGTGAAGTCCTTACCGAAACCTTCGGCGACGAAAGATTTTTCATTACCAATTCCAATCCGGTACGGTTAGCGGACGGAGTCTCCTGTTCCGGGCTGGCTATCTTTCCCTACCGGGAATGGATTGCCCTTGAAGAAAAGCTTGTGCGGGGAACCGGCCTCGGACTTTCTTCGGCAGAACTGGCAGCCGTCAAGAGACGGATTGTGGCGCCGGCTGTCGAATGTTCCGCCGACAAGCTTGGCAGGATACTGATTCCACCCCATCTTCGCAAGGGTGCTTCCCTTGAGCGAGAAATCGTCTTTGCCGGCCTTTTAAACAAAGCAGAGATCTGGAGCCTTGCGGAGTATGAGAAAGTCCGTCGTCAGGATGACGAAAATTTCCCTGACGATTCGCCGGCCTTGGCCGAACTGGGGCTGTAGTGGGCGAGTTTCGCCATATATCGGTTCTCTATGAAGAGGTTCTCCACTACCTGGCACCCCATCCCGGCGGGATCTACGTGGATGGTACGCTGGGTGGCGCCGGGCATGCCCGGGGAGTTCTCGAGGCATCTTGTCCGGACGGGATGCTGCTCGGATTCGACCGGGATCAGGAGGCCCTGGCGGTAGCGGCTGCCAGGCTTGCCCCTTATGGAAGTCGCGTCAGGCTGTTCCATGAAAATTTCTGCCGTCTCCCTGATGTGCTGGCACGGGAAGGGATTGAATCGATTGACGGGCTGGTGCTCGACGTAGGTGTGTCATCGCACCAGTTGGACAAGGCGGAACGTGGTTTCAGTTTTCAGCAGGATGCTCCGCTGGATATGAGAATGGACGGTTCATCCGGAAAGACCGCCGCGGATCTCGTGAATACCCTGCCGGAACAGGAACTGGAGCGGATAATCCGGGATTATGGCGAGGAACGCTGGGCACGCCGGATTGCAGCCTTTATCGTTGCGGCACGGACTGCCGAACCCATCACCACCACGTTGCGGCTGGCGGACCTTGTCAAAGGAGCCATTCCACGGGCTCGCTGGGAAGCACGTCTGCATCCGGCCACCAGAACCTTCCAGGCAATACGCATTGCCGTCAATGAAGAGCTCGAAAGCCTGGAGCGCGGGCTGATTGCCGGGGTTGAAGCACTGAAGAGCGGGGGGCGAATTGTCGTAATTTCCTTCCACTCCCTGGAAGACAGAATAGTGAAAAATGTCTTCAACGAACTCGCCAGGGGTTGCGTCTGTCCGAAAAGTATTCCGCGGTGCATCTGCGGAAAGCTTCCTGTGGTGCGCAAACTGACCGGGAAACCGGTGATAGCCGGTCAGGATGAGATTGCTGCGAATCCCCGATCGCGCAGCGCGAAACTGAGAGCCGCTGAAAAACTCTAGTTGGAAAGGAGCCTGCTACCATGTCATTTGCGAAAACTGCTCACAGCAAAGTAGCATCGCCAAAAAAAATCGAGGTGGCGGCCGCGCAGAGATGGGATCTCTTTCCGTATCTGGTAACCCTGTTGATTCTTCTTACCCTCCTTTCCCTTTTTCATGTCTGGTCGCGGGTGAAGGTTGTTGATCTGAATCTGGAAATTACCGAAACGAACCGTCTGTTCAAGGAATTGCAGCAGGAAAAGAATGCCCTGAAGCTTGAGGTTGCCTCGCTGAAGCATCCGGCACGAATTGAGGCTCTGGCAAAGGGTGAGCTGCAAATGGATCTGCCAAGCGATCAACAGGTGATAATTGTACGATGAAAGATACCAAGGAAAAATGGTCGAGAATCCGTATCCGTATCATCGGATTCCTGTTTGCCTTTTTCTTTGTCGTAACCTCATCGCGGGCGTTTTATCTGCAGATAATCAAGAAAGATGACTGGACCAGGATCGCGGAGCGGCAGCACCAGAAAACCGTTCCCCTGACTCCGGCCCGCGGTACGATCTATGACAGTACCGGAGCGGCGCTTGCTGTTTCCATCGAGCTGGATTCCTGCTTTGCCGAGCCTATCTTTATTAAAGACCCGCATGGCACAGCGGTAAAGCTGGCGCCTATTCTCGGCATACCCCGGAATGAACTCGAGAAGAAACTGACCGGCAAAAGAGGGTTCGTCTGGTTGCGGCGCCAGATCGTTCCGGATATGACGCAAAAGATTCAGGACCTCAAGATTGGCGGGATCGGCTTCGTCAAGGAGTCACGCCGATTCTATCCGAACTCCGAGGTCGCAGCCCATGTAATCGGCTTTACCGGCCTCGATCCGCAGGGGCTTGAGGGAATCGAACTGAAGTATAATTCGCAGATTCTCGGCAACACCGGATACCTGGTTACCCAGCGTGATGCTTTGGGGCGTGATATTGCCCTGGTGGACAAGGTTGTCAAGAAATCGTCCAAGGGCTACAACATAACCCTGACGCTGGACAAGAATATCCAGTACGTCGCGGAGAAGGAACTGGCCAAGGCCGTAACCGAAAGCAGGGCCGCCGGTGGTATTGCCCTGGTTATGGATCCAGATAGTGGCAAGGTCCTGGCAATGGCTTCCTATCCGACGTTCAATCCCAATGCCTTCCGCAACTATTCCCATGACTCGCTGCGGAACAGGGCCATTGCCGACACCTTCGAACCCGGTTCGACCATGAAGGTTTTTCTCATTGCGTCGGCCCTGGAAACAAGGGTTGTCGGGCCGAACGACATGTTCAACTGCGAGAACGGTACCTATGCCATCGGTGGTCGGGTTATTCACGACACCCATAAGTACGGTAGCCTCAGGGTTGCGGAAATACTGAAATATTCAAGCAACATCGGGTCAGCCAAAATCGGCAGCCGTCTCGGTCCGGCGAGGCTGCTGTCCAGTCTGAAAAATTTCGGCTTCGGCGAAAGAACCGGTATTGATCTTCCCGGGGAGGTTAGCGGCTACCTGCGGGACCGTAGTCGTTGGTATCCCATTGATTTGGCAACAATCTCGTTTGGCCAGGGCCTGTCGATTTCAGCCCTGCAGTTGGCTACGGCGGTTTCCTCGATTGCCAATGGCGGCATGCTGATGAAACCGTACCTGGTGGAGAAAATTGCCGATGATTCCGGAACAGTTGTCCGACAGTTTTCCCCCCAGATTCGCCACCGGGTGGTATCTGCCCGCACAGCGCAAGCAATGACGAAGATGATGGAAAGTGTTGCATCGGAGGGTGGCACCGGCCTCAATGCGGTGGTCGACGGCTATCGGGTTGCCGGAAAAACCGGCACCGCGCAGAAGGTTGATCCGATGACAAAATGCTACTCGGCAACCAAGCGGACCGCATCGTTTGTCGGGTTTGTCCCGGCGGAAAAACCGCGCCTTACCATTCTGGTGATCATCGATGAACCGAAGACCAGTTCCTATGGCGGTGTGGTAGCTGCCCCGGCGTTCCGGGAGATTGCCCACCAATCGCTGTGCTACCTCAAGGTGCCGCCGACGCTTCCCCTGAAAGCGAAGGCGAAGGAGCCGCAGGCCGAGGAGCCCGGCAAAGCCCGACAGGATCAGACGGCTGTTGTCGCCGAAGGAGTTATCGACGAAGTGGTCGGCGGCGGCATGATGCCCAATTTCCGTGGTATGAGTATCCGCCAGGTACTGCAGTATATGGAAAAGAATTCGCTGAATGTGAAAATCTTGGGGAGTGGCCGCGCAGTGGAGCAGAATCCGCAGCCGGGCCAGCAGATCGGTCCAAAAAATCAAGTCTGGGTGAGGTTCGTCCCTTCCGCGTGATGCGGGAAATGGGGCGTTACGGTTAGAAACGGCAGCGACGGCTGCCGGGGAGAGTTTTTATGCGGTTTTCCGAACTACTGCAAGCCATCGGAGAGCCGGTGCGGGTCACCGGAAATACTGCTGTGGAGATCCGCGGACTGTACTATGACTCCCGTGCGGTGATACCGGGCGGGTTGTTTTTCGCCTTGCGGGGCACGGCCGTTGACGGGCATGCCTATCTTGCCAAGGCGGCACGGGCCGGGGCAGTTGCCGTGGTCGTCGAGGATGACACGGACCTTCCTGACGGTGTCGCCGCGGTTACGGTCCGGGATGCCAGGCTGGCCATGGCCCGGATGGCGGCATGCTATTATGGGGATCCCACCGCAGACATCCCGCTGATCGGCATTACCGGAACCAACGGTAAAACGACTACTACCTACCTGATCGAGGCCATACTCGCCAAGGGGGGGATTCCTGCGGCGGTGCTCGGCACCATCAACTACCGGTTCGGCGATACCACTATCGAGGCCTCCCACACCACTCCCGAATCGGTGGAACTGCAGGGAATCCTCCGGCAGCTTGTTGATCTTGGCGCCCGGGGTGTGGTGATGGAGGTTTCCTCCCATTCCCTGGAGCAGCGGCGGGTCGACGGGTGCCGCTTCGATGTAGGGGTTTTCACCAATCTTACCCGGGATCATCTGGACTATCATCATGATATGCAGTCCTATCTGGCGAGCAAACAGAGGCTTTTCTCTGAACTGCTGGTTCCCGATGGGGCAAAACCGGGGCGGCATGCCGTGGTTAATATGGACGATCCAGCAGGATCCTCCATTTCCCGTGCCTCCGCCTGCCCGGTCATCAGTTACGGTCTTGATCCCGCTGCCGCTATTTCGGCTCGGGATGTTGTTTTTTCCACGGCCGGAATCCGCGCAACGCTTTGTACGCCGGCCGGTGACACGGCATTTTGCTCTCGTCTGCTCGGCCGGTTCAATTTGTACAACATTCTTTCCGCTGCCGGAGCGGCCTTTGCCTTGGGGCTATCCCTTGACAGCATTCGTGCCGGGATCGAAGACCACGGTACGGTGGCAGGGAGATTGGAGCGGGTCGAGAATGACCGGGGCATTACTGTGCTGGTGGATTATGCCCATACCGGTGATGCCTTGGAGAATGTTCTCAAAACCCTCACCGAACTAGCTACCGGACGGATCATCACCGTTTTCGGCTGCGGCGGCGACCGCGATCGCGGCAAGCGGCCCATCATGGGCGAGATAGCCGGGCGCTACAGTGATTTTGCGATCATTACTTCCGACAATCCGCGGACCGAACAGCCGGCAGCAATTATCGAGGAAATCCGGCAGGGGATTCTGCCGCTCGGTTTGCGGGAATACCGCCTCGCGGAGCTGGCCGGCGAAATCGCGCCAAAGGGTTTCCTCAGCGTCGAATCACGCCGCGAGGCAATCCGGCTGGCTGCCATGGTTGCCGTCCCGGGCGACATCGTGTTGATCGCCGGTAAGGGCCATGAAGACTATCAGATTATCGGCACCGAAAAACACCATTTCGACGACCGGGAAGAGGCGGCAGCAGCGCTCCGTCTGGCAGGAGGGTCGCTATGACACCGACCTTTACCGTCAGCGAAATTGCCGCAGCCGTGGGCGGAACCGTGATCGGCGGAGCAGCGGGGCGGGTAGTGGGAGTTTCCACCGATTCCCGCACCGTGCAGTCCGGCCAGTTGTTCGTTCCCCTGCGGGGGGAGCGTTTCGATGGTCATCGTTTCATCGATGCGGCCCTGGCACGGGGAGTAACGGTGCTGCTGGCGGAACAGGGTTGCGGAAATCTTGCCGCCTTGCCGCCGGGAACCACCTGCATCACGGTGGCCGATACGCTGCGCGCACTCGGCGACCTGGCTGCTTTCCATCGCAACCGTTTTAGCCTGCCGGTGGTTGCCGTTACCGGCAGTAACGGCAAGACAACCACCAAGGAGATGCTTGCGGCTATTTTGCAGCGTACCGGAGCAGGGCTGAAGACCGCAGGGAACCTGAACAATCTCATTGGGTTGCCGCAGATGGTTTTTCAGCTGTGCGACAGGCACCGGTGGGCAGTGCTGGAAATGGGCATGAGTGAACCGGGTGAGATTGACCGGTTGGCGGAAATTGCCCGTCCCGATGTGGGAGTGATTACCAATGTGGCTCCCGCCCATCTGCAGAGCATGGGGAGCGTTGCCGCTGTTTCTTCCGCCAAGGGCGAACTGTTTCTTCGCCTTCAGCAGGGGAATACCGCTGTGTTCAATGCCGACGACCCCCTTGTAGCCGGGTTGCCGACAGCCGCTGGCGTCGGCAGGCTGTCGTTCGGCCTTGGTGATGCCGAGGTTCGGGCGGAACAGATCGCAGAGTTGGGCCGGGCAGGGCAATCTTTTGTCCTTTGCCTTCCTGCGGCAAAGATTCCGCTGACGATGAAGGTCTTTGGCCGCCACAATATTCTGAACGCCCTGGCTGCGGCAGCCGTTGCCCATGTGCTGGGGCTCGAACCGGAGGCTATCCGCGATGGGCTCGAATCATTTTCACCGGTGGAAAAACGCTTTTCACCAGAGGATATTGGCGGAATTCTTTTGATCGACGACAGTTACAATGCCAACCCGTCTTCGATGACGGCCGCGCTGAAAACCATCGCGAGCCTGAAAGAGGAGGGCCGTGGCATCGCCGTCCTGGGCGATATGCTTGAACTGGGAGAGTCTTCGTCACGGGCGCATGAAGAAATCGGCAGACTGGCCGCCGGTTGCGTGGAGCGCCTCTACCTGATGGGGGCGATGGCGCCAAGCGTGGCTCGTGGGGCTGCCTTGGCCGGGCTCCCGGACAATGCCATTTTTCTGGCCAAGAGCCATGCCGAAATCCTTGACGATATACGTGACGCCATGAGGCCGGGTGATTGCATCCTGGTGAAGGGTTCCCGCGGCATGCGGATGGAAACCGTTGCCGAGGGCATCAGGCATGCATATGCCGCCGCAACGGCGAAAGGGGCTGACAACTAATGCTGTACAATCTCCTGTACCCGCTGGCGACGGAATATCATTTCCTCAACGTCTTCAAATATCTGACCTTCAGAACTATTTATGCCGTGATTACGGCACTGGTCGTTTCGTTTCTGCTGGGCCCCTGGATGATCCGGAAACTGCAATCCATC
>JAQUHN010000055.1 GCA_028683555.1 Geobacteraceae bacterium
GGCAGGCAAGCTCCTTCAGTTCGTCGGCAGTCATGGGGCCGGTGGTATCCTGGGAGCCGACCGTCGTCATCCGCGGTTCACATGCGGTGCCGGGCAGAACTCCGGCAAGGCCGCAGGCCCTGCCCACCATTTTCTGGGCAAGGGTGTACTTCTGTCCCGCGACAGGTTCCGGATTCTTAACCGTAACGAAGGTGTGGCCCTGGTCCATGCCCAAAGCTTTACGCGCCTTGGCCGTGAGCGAGCGGCCGATTATCAGCGGTATTCGGCCACCGGCGCGGTACTCGTCGGCAATAGTTTCCGGTGTAAGGGCAAAGGTTGAAAGCACTTCACCCTCGTCGGAAAGGACCCGGCCATTTTTGGTGTCGACGGTCACTACGTCGCCGTTCTTCAGTCTCGTCACATCGCATCGAATCGGCAGGGCCCCGGAATCCTGGGCAGTATTGAAAAAAATGGGGGCTATTGCCCCACCGAGGATCACCCCGCCACGACGCTTGTTGGGAACATGCGGAATATCCTCGCCAATGTGCCAGAGCACACTGTTGCAGGCCGATTTTCTCGAAGAGCCGGTACCAACCACGTCACCGACAAAGGCCACCGTCTCGCCGGCCGCACGATAGGAGGCGATGGTTTCGATGCCGCCCGGGAAACGGACCTTGCCCATGGAAAGGGCATGCAGCGGGATATCGGGACGACTCCAGGCATCTGACGCAGGAGAAAAATCATCAGTATTGATTTCACCTTCAACCTTGAATATCCGGACCCGGATCGATTCCGGCAAAGACGGCCGCCCGGTGAACCATTCGGCATCGGCCCAGGACTGCAGGACCAGCCGCGCCGAGGGAAGAGTTTCGGCAAGACGGGCGAACGCGTCAAAGGCATCATACACCAGAATTGTCCGGGAGAGAGCCGCCTGAGCCTCTGCCGCGTATGCGGGATTCGCCAGGGCGGCAATAAGCGGTTTCACATTATACCCACCCAGCATCGTACCGAGAATCCTGACAGCGTCGAGCGGAGAAACCAGGGGAGACTGCAGGGCACCGTCAATGATCGCTGCCAGAAACTCGACCTTGACCCGAGCGGCCGGGTCGACACCGGGCGGAACCCGCTCCTGGAGGAGATGCAGCAGGAACGCTTCCTGTCCCGAAGGAGGGTTCTGCAGAAGTTCGCAGAGCGCCTTGGTCTGCTCAGGATCAAGGGGCAGCGGAGGAATTTTCTTTTCGCGCCGTTCCGTTTCATGGTGAAGGTATGCTTCTATCATAAGTAATTGCTCCATATACAGTATTCAAATCAGCAAAGGGTGGTCAGAAAGTCCCGACAAGAGCGTTTAGCAGTTGGCTCGAAGCTCCGTCTCCCAGATCCAGACCTTTGTTTGGTTTTTAGTTTTTGGTTTTTGATTTCCCGGGCTTCGCCTTCTGCCTTCTTACATCTAACTTGTTACTTCACTCACGCTCCGCTCACATCCAGTGCGGCGATCCGCAGGGATGGCGAGCCGACACTGCCATAGAAGCGCAGGTCGTTGCCAACCGACTCCACCGCAGCAAAGAGCTCGATGATGTTTCCGGACAAGGCAATTTCCTTTACCGGGTACGCTATTGCACCGTTTTCCACCAGAAAGCCGGACGCACCAACCGAAAAGTCCCCGGAAATCGGGTTTGCAGTATGGATTCCCATCACGTCGGTGATCAGCAGCCCTTTGGCGATACCCGCCAGGAGCTCCGTAGCGGGCAGCGTACCGTTTTCAATATAAAAATTGGTAACACCGAGATGGGCGGGGCTTTTCATACCGCTACGGGTGGAGTTGCCGGTGGACAGCACGCCATCCCTGCGGGCCCAGTAACTGTCATAGAGGAATGAAAGAACCCGACCGTCCTCTACCAGGAGAGTATCCTGCTGGGGGGCGCCTTCGGCGTCAAAGGGGGCCGTTGCCATGCCGCCGGGCAGAATGCCATTATCCCTGATCCGCAGAATGCGGGAAAACACCTCGCTGCCCAGCTTTCCGGCAAGCATTGACTTGCCCTTCAGGACATTCTCCGCCAGGAACGACGAAGAGAGCACTTCCAGGATATCCGCAGCCACCTGGTTATCAAGTACCACCGGACAGCGCATGCTCTCTATCTTGCGGGCGCCGAGCAGGCCGACCGCACGGGACGCGGCACTGGCGGCAATCTGCTCCACATGAATATCGGAGAACGAGGTGCCGAAACCGAAGTCCCAGCCCATCTGCGAATCACCGTCCTGTTCGGCAATGGCCGAGACGCTGGCGGACACGGAAGTACCGCGGAAGCCACCTTCCACTCCATGAGAATTCCTGATATAGACCTGGTACTCCGATTCCCCGTAGCTCGCCTTGCGAACCTTTTGGATACGGGTATCAGCGTCGCATGTCAGGCGCTCCAGCTCCATGGCGCACTGAATCTTGCGATCTTCGTCAACGAGTGCCAGCGCGCCGTCGAACAGACATTCCACCACGGGAAACGGACGCGGCTCGGGGAAACCGTTGCAGGGGTCAGGCGTCTGGTTCTCCGCGGAAATGATGGCATCGGCAACCATCCGCTCGAGGTCGCTGTCCGCCAGACTGGTGGAGTAGGAAAACCCCAAACCATTCGCTTTCAGCACCCGGATGCTTACACCGATGGGTGCCGAACACTTGAACGTGTCAATCTTCTGTTCCTTTACTTCGATGGAAAGATTACGCGAAGCGCCGACGGATATCTCGTACCCGTCCACCGCTCGCGTAGTTAACAGCTTCTCAATGGTATCGGCAATTTCAATCTGATTCATTCATCGTTCCTGTTTTCTCTCGTCGTTATCCGTTGCCGGACCTCAGATTTCCAGTATCATGGCAATTTCATCGCAGTCCGGAAACTTCACGCAGTTGATGCAATCCCGCCACACCTTTTGCGGCAGTTCGGATTTGTCGACGACCACAAAGCCGAACCGGGCAAAGAACTCCGGTTTATAGGTAAGGCAAAAAAGCTTCTTCAAGCCCAGCTGCCGTGCTTCATCGAGACAGGCCGTGACCAGGCGGGTACCGATACCGTGACGCCGCACGTCCTCACTGACCGCAACCGACCGGATTTCGGCCAGATCTTCCCACATGATGTGGAGGGCACAGGCGCCAAGCAGTTTGCCCGCCTCCTCGCAGACATAGAAATCCCTTACCGACTCGTAGAGTTCCGAAAGGGAACGGGAAAGCATCTCTCCCCGGTTTGCGTAAAAGGTCAATAACTTCTGGATTTCCTTGATATCCCTGATCTGTGCTTTACGGAGCATATTATTTCCTTTCCCCGCCTGTAGTAAACATCTGACTGTGATCCGGCAGCTGCACAGCTAACCGTTTCCACTCGAGCCAACCTAGTGTAGTGCCAACAGCTCACGTCTTCCTGGCCGGGCCGGCACACTGAGCATCTTCCATCATTTCCCGTGCATGTTCAAGGGTCTTTTCGGTGATTTTTGCGCCGCTGAGCATTCGTGCGACCTCCATTACCCTGGCATCACCGGCAAGCAGGTCAACCGAGGTCCTGGTGCGCCCTGACTCGGTGGCTTTGTTGACTTTGAAGTGATGGTCGGCAAAAGCCGCCACCTGGGGGTGATGGGTGATGCAGAGCACCTGCTGATTGCGCGAAACCCGCTTCAGTTTCTTGCCCACCATGGCCGAGACGGCACCGCCGATACCGGTATCAACCTCATCGAAGATAAGCGTCGGCACGTCACTCTCCGGGTGGATCTGTTTCATGGCCAGCATCAGGCGAGACAGCTCCCCTCCCGAGGCTATCCGGGCGAGCGGTTTCGGCGCCTCTCCGGGATTCGGCGAAAAGAGAAACTCAACCCGCTCCATCCCCGTGGCACGCGGCTCGTCATGGGAGGTAAAGGCGACATCAAAGTGGGCGTTTTTCATGGCGAGTTCATGCAGTTCCCGCTCCATGGCGCTACACAATCGTTTCGCTGCCTCGGTGCGCTGCCTGGTCAACTCCCTGCCCTCCTCGCGGAGCGCAAGTTCCAGACGCTGAAGCTTCTCTTCCAGTTCACCGTGGCGCTCCTCACGATGGACAAGGGTATCCAATTCGGCATCCACCTCTAGCTTGTAAGCGAGTATCTCCTCGATAGTGGGAGCATACTTTCTTTTCAATCGGTGAATCAGGTCGAGACGGTCATCCACCTCCTGCAGCCGGCCTGGGTCTGCTTCGAGACGCGCGCCATAATCGCGTAGCGACAGTGCGGCGTCTTCCAGCGAAAGGTAGGCCTCATTCAACCGGGCGGACGACACCGCAAGGGTTCCATCCACCCTACCCGCCGCTTCGACCTCGGCAATTATCGTACGGAGGGTCCCGAGCAGCGCACCCTCACCGTCATACAAGGCATCGTAGGCGCCACGGGAGGCGCGGATCAGTTTTTCCGCGTGCAGCAGGCACTCCCGCTCTTGGCCCAGCTCGACATCTTCGCCGGCAAGCAGGGCCGCTTCGGCGATCTCCCCGGACTGGAAGGAGAGGAGGTCGGTACGCCGCGCTGCGTCACGCTCATTGTCCTCCAACTGGCGGAGTTCTTCCCTGGTTTTCCGGAATTCCTCATGGAGGCCGACATAGCGTTCGCGCAAAGGGACAATCCCGGCAAAGCCATCCAGCAGATAGAGGTGATTCTCTGGACGCAGAAGAGTCTGGGACTCATGCTGGCCGTAAATATTCACCAACTGGGGCGCGATATCTCCCAGCAGGGAAGTGGTTGCCATACCGCCGTTCATGAAGACCCGATTCCGGCCGGAGCGCGACACCACTCTCTTGATGAGCAACTCCGTGTCCGTGTCTATCCCGGACTCTTCGAGCATGGCACGGATATCTTCCTGCCCGGCAAGATCAAACAGACATTCCACCACCGCCTCGTCTTCCCCGGTACGGATCATGTCCGCAGAAGCCCTGCCACCAAGAATCAGATTTACGGCGTCGATGATGATGGACTTGCCGGCACCGGTTTCCCCGGTCAGCATGTTCAGCCCCGGTTGAAAAGAAACGTGAAGCGCATCGATAATGGCAAAGTTTTTGATAATCAGGTCGGTAAGCATGGAATATCACTCCGCCGTAGCACAACAACTGTTGTCGCCGATGATTGAACAGGCGAACGGGTTCCGGGGAAGCCCTATCGTTCCCCCCATTTCAGTTTGGTCCGCAGCACCGTGAAATAATCGGTGTCCTCGGAAAGGATCAGCCGGGTACGATACCTGGCCCTGCTGACCCGTATCTCGTCACCAAATTCCAGCGGCACGCCGACCTGGCCATCGAGGGTAAGCATCACGTTTTCAATCTGGGAATTCAGAATTATCGTTATCGCAGTGTCCGCGCTCACCACGATGGGCCGGTTGGTAAGAGAGTGGGAACATATCGGCGTAATCAGGAGACAGTCGATGGTCGGATCGACAATAGGACCATTGGCAGAAAGGGAATACCCGGTGGAACCGGTCGGACTGGCGATAATCAGGCCATCCGCCTTGAAGGTGGCAAGAAACGACCCGTCAACCGAGGCATCGAGGGTAATAATCTTTGCCGGGGCACCCTTATTGATAACCGCATCGTTCAACGCCTGATAGGAACCGACTTCCTGCCCGCTCCTGAACAGGGTAACGTTCAGCATCATCCGCTGCGAGATCCGGCAGTCACCAAAAAGGCACGATTCGAGTGCGCCATAGAGCCCGCTGACCGGTATCTCGGTGAGGAAACCAAGACTACCGAGGTTTATCCCCAGGATCGGCACGCCCCGCTCGCCCACCAGTCGTGCCACGGAAATCAGGGTGCCGTCCCCGCCAAGGACAACGATGAGATCCGCCAGTGAGGGTATTCGGTCTCCCTCGAGGCCATCCTCACACTCCAGATACTGGGCAAGCCGCTCCTCCAGTAATGGCGTAAAGCCGCGCTTTTGCAGCCACAGTACCAGTTCTCCGGCAACCTCGCGACAGCGCGGATCCTGAACCTTGGCAAAGATTCCGATATGCTGCATGGATCTGTTGATACTGTTTCGAGTACGTGAGGGCACGACGCATGCTCCTGTAGTGGACTGGTTCCCACCGAAATACTTCGGTACAAATGGTTCATTAGTACCATGAAAACAGCATGATGTCCAATGGTAACGCCCTGTTGCGCAACGGTACCATTCACTATATACTTCCCCTGACCGAACCGAAACCGTTACAACGGAAAAGGAGCAGGCCATGCCGAATCACAACCACTACTATCTCCTCGAAAACCGGACGCGGGAAGCCCTCACCCCATCCAACCTCCGCCGTCTCCTGTTGAAACACCTCGAATACACCCTGGGCAAGGATAATTTCTCCATCACCAGGACGGATCTCTACCTAGCCCTTGCCCACGCAATTCGCGATCTTCTCGTTGAAAGATGGCGGGACACCCAGCAGACCTATTACGACCAGGATGCAAAACGCGTCTATTACCTCTCCATGGAATTCATGATGGGGCGGACTCTGGGCAACAGTCTCATCAACCTGAACCTGGTTGAGGAATGGACCGAAGTTCTCAAGGGACTGGACCTGGAACTGGAATGCGTGGAGGATCTGGAATGGGAGTCGGGACTCGGCAACGGTGGCCTCGGGAGACTTGCCGCCTGTTTTCTCGACTCGCTGGCAACGCTGTCGATTCCGGCCTACGGCTACGGCATCCGCTACGAATACGGCATCTTTTTCCAGAAGATCATCGACGGTTCACAGGTGGAATTGCCCGACAACTGGCTTCGCTATGGCAACCCCTGGGAATTCGGCCGCAAGGAACATCTGCACCCGATCAAATTTTACGGCAATGTGATAACCAGGCATGACGAAAAAGGCAACGCATATTCCTGCTGGGTGGATACCGAAGACGTCATGGCCATGGCATATGACATACCGGTACCCGGCTACGGCAACGACGTGGTCAACACGATGCGTCTGTGGAGTGCCAAGTCAACGCGTGAGTTCGACCTGCACTTCTTCAGCGAAGGCAAGTATGTTGAAGCCGTGGAAAAAAAGATGCTTACGGAAAACATCTCGAAGGTTCTCTACCCGCCCGACAAGGTGATTGAAGGCAGGGAACTTCGCCTGAAGCAGGAATACTTTCTGGCCTCCGCCACTGTTCAGGATATCCTCTACCGCTTCAAGAAAAAATATCACGACCTGAAACTGCTCCCGGACAAGGTTGCAATCCAGCTCAACGACACCCACCCCACCCTAGCGATCCCCGAGATGATGCGACTGCTGACCTGTCATGAAAAGCTCGACTGGGACACGGCGTGGGATATTACCGTGCGCACCTTTGCCTATACCAACCACACGGTGCTGCCGGAGGCGTTGGAGAAATGGCCGGTCTGGCTGCTCGGCAAGATTCTGCCCAACCACCTGGAAATAATTTACCGGATCAATGAAAAGTTCCTCGCTGACGTCAAGGCCCGTTTCCCCGGTGACCTGCAACAGGTAAAACGCATGTCTCTCATCGAGGAAGGCCAGGAAAAGAAAGTGCGAATGGCGCACCTCGCCATTGTCGGCAGCCATGCCGTAAACGGCGTATCCCGCCTCCATACGGAAATTCTGCAACAAAAGGTGTTTCGGGATTTTTATGCTATGTACCCGGACAGGTTCAGCAACAAAACCAATGGAATTACCCCGCGGCGCTGGCTGAAAAAGTCTAACCCGGATCTCAGTTCTCTCATCAGCGAGTACATCGGCGACGGCTGGATCATGGACTTGTCGGAATTGGCCAAACTGCGCCCCCTGGCGGACGACCCGGATTTCGCCCGCCGCTGGCGCACAGCAAAACGGGAGAACAAGGAACGTCTTGCCCGATACATCCTTGACAAAAACGACGTGCAGGTTTCTGTCGATTCCCTGTTCGACTGTCACATAAAAAGGTTCCATGAGTACAAGCGACAGGCACTGAACATCTTGCATATCATTACCCTGTACAACCGGATAAAGGCCACCCCCGACAGTGACATCACCCCGCGGACCTTCATCTTCAGCGGCAAGGCGGCCCCTTCCTACCAAATCGCCAAACTTACCATTGCCCTGGCCAACGCCGTTGCAAAAACGGTCAATAACGACCCTTCGATACGAGACATGATCAAGGTCGTGTTCCTTGCCAATTACAACGTGAACCTGGCCGAACGAATTATCCCGGCAGCCGATCTTTCGGAGCAGATTTCCACCGCCGGCGCCGAAGCATCGGGAACCGGCAACATGAAGCTCGCCCTCAACGGCGCACTCACCATCGGCACCCTTGATGGAGCCAATATCGAAATTTTGGAAGAAATCGGTGCGGAGAATTTTTTCCTGTTCGGGCTCACCGCTGCAGAAGTTACAGAACTGAAAGAACAGGGCTATAATCCACGCGAAATTTACAACCGCAACGGAGAATTGAAGCTGGCGCTCGACATGATTGCAAACGGGACCTTTTCTCCGGAAAACCCGGATACATTCAAACCGCTTGTCGACTCCCTTCTGAACCTGGGAGATCCATACCTGGTGCTGGCCGATTACGAACAGTACGTTACATGCCAGGAAGAGGCAGCGCGGGTGTTCCGTGATCAAAACGAATGGACGCGTCGCTCGATCCTTTCCAGTGCCGGCATGGGAAGATTTTCCAGCGACCGGTCCATCGCCGAGTATGCACGCGACATCTGGAACGTCTCGCCGGTCACGGTTGAACGCAGGGGCCGTAATCTTCCGAACAATCATCACCCTGCCGCTTGCAAACCAAATGGCAAAAAAACAAAGGATTTTTAATGACCATCGAACAAGAAGCAGCACCGTTAGCCGAAAGAATGCGGCCGCAAAACCTAGACGAATTCAAGGGGCAGGAACATCTCCTGGGCCCCGCAAAGATACTGCGCCGACTGATAGAGTCAGACCAGATTTCGTCACTGATTCTCTGGGGGCCTCCCGGCGCAGGCAAAACCACTCTGGCCAGAATCATCGCCAATGCCACGCGCTCCCATTTCATCTTCTTCTCGGCAATTCTTTCGGGGGTTAAGGACCTGCGGCAGATTGTAAAAGATGCCGAGGAAGAACTCCTCACCAGCGGCAGAAGAACCATTCTGTTCGTCGACGAAATCCACCGCTTCAACAAAGCCCAGCAGGATGCCTTCCTCCCCTATGTGGAAAAAGGGCTGCTGACCATGATCGGCGCCACCACCGAGAACCCCTCATTCGAGGTGATAACCCCGCTGCTCTCGCGCTGCAAGGTGCTGGTACTCAATCCGTTGCGCAAGGAGGACATCGAAGACATCCTCCGCAACGCAATGGCTGACGAACAACGGGGGTTGGGCGGAACCGGGCTCACCCTGGCGGATGACGCGCTCTCCGCTATTGCGGAACATGCCGAAGGAGATGCCCGCATTGCCCTGAACACCCTGGAGACGACCGCCAAGCTGTCGGTGGACGGCAAACTTGATCTCGACACGGTACGGGAAGCTGTGCAGAAAAAACCGCTGCTCTACGACAAGGGCGGCGAGGAACACTACAATGTCATTTCCGCATTCATCAAATCAATGCGGGGAAGCGATCCGGACGGCGCGCTCTACTGGCTGGCCCGAATGCTGGAGGCGGGTGAAGACCCCCTTTTCATTCTTCGGCGCATGGTCATTCTCGCCTCGGAAGACATCGGCAACGCCGATCCCAGGGCTCTCCAGGTAGCGATAAACGCCCTGCAGGGATTCCAGTTTGTAGGCATGCCGGAAGGAAGGATCATTCTCGGCCAGGCGGTCACCTACCTGGCGACGGCGCCAAAATCGAACGCCTCCTATATCGGCATGGACGAAGCACTGGCGGAGGTTCGAAAGAGTGGCGCGCTGCCGGTCCCGCTGCATGTCAGAAACGCTCCGACCCGGTTGATGAAGGATCTTGGATACCATAAGGGATACAAGTACGCGCACGATTTCAAGGAAGGTTTTGTCGAGCAGGAGTACCTGCCGGAACGGTTGACGGGAAAGAAATTCTACCGTCCGGCAGGCCACGGGTATGAAAAATACATCAACGAAAGAATGGAATTCCTGCGGAAGAAAAAAACCGGAAATTAACCGGCCGCGAGCTTCTGCTCCCAGCGCCAGGCATCCGCAACAATGGTTTCCAGATCGGCGTAACGAGGCGTCCAGTCGAGCACCTGACGGATCCGCTCCGCCTTTGCCACGAGCATGGCGGGGTCACCGGGACGGCGCGGCGCCTCGCAAACGGGAAACCGCACTCCCGCTATCCGTTGGACAACTTCGATAACCTCCCGGACACTGCTGCCGTGGCCATAGCCAACATTCAAAGTAGTCGGCTCCCCGCCCCTCTCCAGATAGGCAAGGGCTGCCAGGTGAGCGGAAGCAAGATCCTCAATGTGGATATAGTCCCTCACTCCAGTACCATCGGGCGTGGCATAGTCGGTACCGAATATGGAAACCGACGGACGATTGCCCAGGGCCGCCTGACAGCAGACCTTGATAAGGTGGGTTGCTTCCTTGACCCTCTGCCCCATGCGTGCCAGAGGGTCGGCTCCGGCAACATTGAAATAACGCAGTGCCACATACCGGAGACCATGGGCCAGGGCCGCATCCCGCAGCATCCATTCGCTCATCAGCTTGGAGGTACCGTACGGGTTAATGGGAATGGTCGGAGAATCTTCCGCGGCACAACCGGAATCAGGCACGCCGTACACGGCTGCAGTACTGGAAAAGACGAACTTTTCGACACCAACACGCACACACGACTGGAGCAGACGTAGCGTGTTGCAGGTATTGTTTCCATAATAGGCGAGCGGCAGGCTCACAGACTGCGGGGCAACGATCGATGCCGCAAAATGAAGAACCGTTGTTATGCCGTAGTCCCGCAGTGTCTGCTCAAGACGTGCCTGGTCGGACAGATCCGAAACGATCAATTCTTCGCCGCAAACAAGTGTGGCGCCCGAACCGGTTGATAGATTATCAAAAACGATCGGTCGATAGCCGGCCTCGGAGAGTTGCCGGACGACGTGTCCCCCAATGTAACCGGCGCCGCCGGTAACGAGAAGATTTTCCACGAACTTCCTTCCCTGAGTGTTTTTCCTCAATCTCAGCCCTGTTATTCCGAGGGAAGAAATTTACTGATTTTGTTTCTTCAGTTGCTCCTGCATTTGTTTCTGCAACTCTTCTGCAGCTCGCTGCATATCTTGGGCGGACTGCTGCATATCTTCGGCAGGCTCCTGCATCTGCTCTGCAGGTTGCGGTAGAGATTGTTTATGTTTTTCCATCTCATCTTCCATACGCTGCTGCATCTCTTCCGCTGCTTTCTGCATCTCATCGGCAGCGCCTTTCCACGACTCGCTGGCTTGCTCCATATTCCGGACAAATCGCCGTGCGGTAATCTGCGCACTTACGCTCAGGACAATGAAGATTGCGGCAAATATGCCGAATACCAGCCATGCTTTCTGCGCAGGAATACCGTGCACCTGGACGCTTGCCGTTACCAGATAATAGGTACCGATAAGCAGGCCGATTGCCCCACCCAGATAAGGTATGATGCCAAGCGCGGTAGTAATCGGAGAAAGCGCCGAAAGATAGGCGATACTACGATAGGCTGTCTCATAGGATTCACCGGAACCCATCAGTTTCCAGATCACAAACAGGATTGCCGCCGTGACAAAACCGAAAATGGCGGAACCGATAGCATACATGATCGGCATCATGACGATGGCAATAACACCCATCTGGCTGCCGGGATAGAGATGAAGACCGAGAATGCTGGAAAGGGCCAGAAAAAGTCCGCTAAGCACGCCACTTATCACCCCCATGACAACCATGAAGACCAGCGGTTCGAGAAAGCCGCCTGTTTTCGGCATTTGCCGGAAGAACTCTGCCGGAGAGGTTACTACTTTAATCGCGGTTTGAGGAATTGCTGCAAAATCAATGTTCTTTGCCTCCATGTTTTCCCTCCTTCACTGCATCACGTAGAGTATGCAACACAAGCACTGCAAAAATCTTCAGCCCCGCTGTTTTACCGCATTGTATTTTCGTCCATGACAAGAACACAATACCGCGCAGAGATTAACAAGAAGTTCCCGCAGAATAATATAACAAAGAAGCGGTCCGGTTACGATTATGGAACTGTTGAACTGCATTGCCGCAAGAATATCACCATGAGCCAAGGCGGAGAACGCCCGTGTCAGACCACAGCCGGGACATTCAATCCCGAACAGGTTCTTGATCAGACAGAGGCTCGGACCGCTTTCTATAACAGCGGTGGGCATTGCAATAAAAAAAGCGGGCAGCAGGATGAACAAGACCAACCGAAACGCACGCATGCACCTTCTCCGCTACATCCTCTTGAGGAGCGGGTTTCCAGCCGCGTCCTTAAAAGAGCCGGTAATGATAAGTATCAAGTCCACCAGCGTCCAGATGCCACAACCGCCAAAGGTCAGTAACTGAATCACGCCGATTGCCGTATGACCGGTATAAAAGCGATGGATACCAAGCCCGCCAAGGAAGATACAGAGCAGCAGGGTGGTCAACCAGTCTCTACCAGCAGTTTCACCATCGGCGAGCTTCAGGCCGCACTTGGTGCAGACTTCCGCGGCTGCAAGGGTATCTGCACCGCAATTCTGGCAGAAGTTCTTACCCTTCTGCGGCGGAACCCCGCAGGAAACGCACATCACAGCCTGCTCAGCCACTTCCTTGCCACAATTTCTACAATACATCCTGTTTGCCCCCTCTTGTCATAAAAAGATACGTTCTGACAAACCCTGGCTCCTCCGATTTCACACCGGTAGGCATACCGCGCATTTCTGCATATCGAGTCAATACATTAACAAATTATGATCTATCAAATGATTCTTAAACGAATAGAAGGGCTTTTTCAAGACAAAAAAAAGGGGACGATCTTCCAATCGTCCCCTTTTCTCCGGTTTAGAGCATTAATCAGACAAGCCGGTGTGCATAAAGAGGGAATTTCTTCATCAGAGTATTTACCTCTCCCTTGATGCGCAGCAGTTCTGCTTCGTTTTCGGTATTCTTCAAGGCATCGGCGATGAAACCGGCTACCTGCACCATCTCGTTCTCTTTCAAACCATGGGTTGTAGCCGCAGGCGTTCCAATGCGGATGCCGGACGTTACAAACGGTGAACGGGTTTCATTGGGGATGGTGTTTTTGTTGACGGTGATACCGGCCTTGTCGAGAGCCTCTTCCGCAACTTTGCCGGTCAGACCCGTATCGGTAAGATCAACCAGCATCAGATGAGTATCGGTTCCCCCTGAGACAAGTCGGAAGCCCTGTGCAGTAAGAGCGTCTGCCAGAGCTTTGGCATTTTTCACAATCTGTTCCTGATAGGCTTTGAACTCGGGAGTCAATGCCTCTTTGAAAGCAACCGCCTTGGCAGCAATCACATGCATGAGAGGCCCGCCCTGAATGCCGGGGAAAATATTGGAATTGAGGACTTTGGCATACTCCTGACGGCAGAGGATCATGCCGCCCCTCGGTCCACGCAAGGTTTTATGGGTAGTGGTGGTAACAAACTCCGCATGGGGTACCGGGCTGGGATGCAATCCCGCTGCCACGAGACCCGCGATATGGGCCATATCAACCATAATTACGGCCCCTACCTCATCGGCGATCTTCCTGAACTGGGCAAAATCGATCGTGCGCGCATAGGCACTGGCACCAACGACAATCATTTTCGGACGATGTTCACGGGCCAAGCGGGCTACCTCATCATAATCGATAACTTCGGTCTCCAATGAAACTCCGTACGAGACGACATTAAAGAGTTTTCCGGAAAAATTGGCGGAACTGCCATGGGTCAGGTGGCCGCCGTGAGAAAGATTCATGCCGAGGATGGTATCACCCGGCTTAAGAACGGAAAAATATACCGCCATGTTTGCCTGAGAACCGGAATGGGGCTGAACATTGGCATGCTCAGCGCCGAAAAGCTCCTTGGCACGCTCGATGGCGAGGTTCTCCACCACATCCACTTGGCTGCAGCCACCGTAATAGCGCTTACCGGGATACCCTTCAGCGTATTTATTGGTCATCACCGAGCCTTGGGCTTCCATGACTGCCTCCGAAACGAAGTTTTCCGAAGCAATCAGTTCCAGGTTATATTCCTCACGTTCCGTCTCCAGGCGAATTGCCTGAGCAACCTGCGGATCAACTTTTTCCAGTATGGACATCTCTTTCTCCTTCACTGTAGTAAAAAAGCAAACGGGACTGACAAGTCCCGTATACTGTGCATTGGCTCTTTAGCGGAATTTTCGCTGCCCGAGGCACCGAAAAAGGAAGATCTACTTGTAGAGTTCCCTTTCCAGGACGGAGATCTTGTCGAGTCGGGATTGATGACGGCCGCCCTCGAACTCGGCATCAAGCCAGGTTGCCACCATCTCCCGGGCTTCGTTTTCGTCGATAACACGACCACCGAGCACAAGAATATTGGCATTGTTGTGCTGTTTGGCCATTTTTGCCATATAGGGATCCGCAGCCAGAGCAGCCCGTACGCGAGGAAACTTGTTGGCCACAATCGACATGCCGATACCCGTACCGCAGACCAGAACACCTTTTTCCGCTTCGCCGGTTGAAACCTTGCGGGCAACTCTTTCACCGAAGTCAGGATAATCGACCGAATTGCCGTTATCGGTTCCCAAGTCCTCTACCGCTATGGAACGCTCGAAGAGGAGTGCTTTCACCGCCTCTTTGAGCTCGAAGCCACCGTGGTCACTGCCAATCACAATCATTCTTTACAGCCTCATATCTTCCTGAAAAGGAGCGATGCGTTGGTTCCGCCGAAACCAAACGAGTTGGACAATGCGCAGGTCACCTTGGCTTCCCGCGCGCTATTCGGGACGAAATCCAGATCGCAATCCGGATCAGGCTCCTGGTAGTTAATCGTAGGAGTGACTATACCCTTATCCATGGTCATCAGTGTCAACGCCGCTTCAACACCGCCCGCTGCGCCGAGAAGATGACCGGTCATGGACTTGGATGAAGTTACCATAAGCTTTTTTGCATGGTCGCCAAAAACGGATTTAATCGCCAGTGTTTCATAATAATCATTGAAAGGTGTCGATGTCCCGTGGGCATTGATGAGATCAACCTGGTCAGGATTTATCCCGGCGTTATCAAGAGCCATTTTCATGCAACGCGCAGCACCTTCACCATCAGGTGCGGGAGCGGTCAGATGATAGGCATCGCCCGTCAGCCCGTAGCCGGCTATCTCTCCATAAATCTTTGCGCCACGTTTCTTGGCCGCCTCATATTCCTCGAGGACAAGAATGCCGGCACCTTCGGCAAGAACGAACCCATCACGGTTTTTTTCAAAAGGACGGGAAGCCCCGGCCGGATCGTCATTGCGGGTGGACAACGCTTTCATGACGGCAAAACCGCCAATGGCCAACGGCGTTACCGTTGATTCTGTCCCACCGGCGATCATGGCATCCGCATCGCCACGACGAATAATATGATACGCGTCGCCAATGGAATGGGTACCGGTCGCACAGGCGGACACGGAAGAAAGGTTCGGGCCTTTGGCCCCGTACTTAATGGAAATGTGTCCGGGTGCCAGGTTTGTTATGAGCATCGGGATGAAAAAGGGGGAAATCTTCTTGACACCGCCTTCCAGGAGAGCAGAATGATACTTTTCAATGGTTGGCAACCCACCCAAGCCGGCGCCCACCAGAACGCCGACCCGAGTGGCGTTTTCATCGGTAATCTGCAATCCGGAATCCTGCATTGCATAATGGGCGGCGCCCAATGCATACTGGATAAAAAGATCCATCTTTTTGATTTCTTTTTTTTCTATGAAATCTTCCGCATTGAAATCCTTTACCTCGCCGGCAATTTTAACGGGAAAGTCGGATGCGTCAAAACGCGTGATCCCGGCAATGCCGGACATCCCGGCAGTTAAGGCATCCCAGTTCTTCTGGTTTCCTGTACCCAGCGGTGATACGATTCCAACTCCCGTCACGACGACTCTTCTCATAAAAACAGGCTCCTCGATACTCACGTACTCCCCTCTGGATGCAGACAAGAAGTAGTAACGGAAAGAAAGGGGGATTGACTCCCCCTTCTTTCCAAGTTCCGTTAACTAACAGCTCTATTTCATCGCACGACAATCAGGATAGAGCCATTGATACCATACGGGACCCCATAGTTTTGGAATATTCCCTGGCAGATGTGGACTCAAGACTGCACTGCGACGTTTTTCTCTATCAGCTAGGCATGGTCCGCAATGTAATCGATGGCGTCCTGAACGGTAGCGATCTTCTCTGCGTCCTCGTCTGAAATTTCGATATCAAATTCTTCTTCAAGGGCCATCACGAGTTCAACCGTGTCAAGGGAATCGGCGCCGAGATCATCCATGAAAGAAGCTTCACCGGTAACCTGAGCTTCATCAACCCCTAACTGTTCGGCAACAATCTCTTTAACCCTTTTTTCTATTGACGACATTTACTGTACCTCCATTCGAGTAGTTAGCATTTTTGGTTATACAAACCTTGTACTTGTTCTGCTTATTAACATGAAATTTCAAAATTGCAAAAGATATTTTTGCCCGATAGTCAAATTTCATCAGTCGCTAATAGTGGTGACTGACGGGCACCAGCGGTATCAAGTTGATAGGAATCAACCCGTTACATGTACATGCCGCCGTTTACCGAGAGAACCTGACCGGTAACATAGCTTCCCATATCGGAAACGAGAAAATATACAGCATTCGCGATATCATCGGGAGAGCCGAACCTGTTGACCGGGATCTGCTTCAGAAGCTCCTCCCTGACGCCTTCGGCAAGCACACCGGTCATGTCGGTTTCAATAAAACCGGGAGCAATGGCGTTTACCGTAATATTTCTTTTCGCGTACTCTCTGGCAACCGCTTTGGTAAAACCGATGATCCCGGCTTTGCTCGCGCAGTAATTGGCCTGACCGGCATTGCCCATCTCGCCGACAACGGAACTGATATTGACGATACGGCCACTCTTTACCTTGGCCATCAACTTGATAGCCTCCCGCGTGCAGGAAAAGGTGCCTTTCAGGTTTATGTCGATGACACTGTCCCAGTCCTCATCTTTCATTCTCATCAACAAGCCGTCGCGGGTAATACCCGCATTGTTCACCAGAATATCCAGAGTACCGAATTGTTCGACAACAACCTTGAACAGTTCTTCAACTTCAGAGGAAACGCCCACATCGACTTTCACGGGAATCGCCTTCCCGCCGAGCGTCAGGATGTGGTCAGCGGTTTGCTTCGCCCTATCCAGCGAAGTTGCGGTTACGATTACCTCAGCACCCTCGGCGGCCAGTTTCATGGCAACGGCTTTGCCAATCCCCCTGGATGCTCCGGTAACGAGGGCTTTCTTACCCGTCAGGCTCATACGACCTCCCCGATAAAAGCTTTGAATCCGGCAAGAGTATCGAAATTATTCAATGTCAGGTTCTTGTCGATTTTCTTGACGAGCCCGGAAAGAACCTTTCCCGGCCCGACTTCGACGACTCTGGACACACCGCTCGCCGCCATTTCCTTCACCGAAGACTCCCAAAGCACCGGCGAACTGATCTGAGCCACAAGCAGTTCCTTGACGCGCTCAGCTTCGGTATAGGGCTTAGCCTCGACATTGCTGACGACCGGAATCTGTAGCGGCGACACCTGAATACCATCAAGCACGCCAGCCAGTTTCTCACCGGCAGATGCCATGAGGCTGCAATGGGACGGCACACTGACGGGAAGCAGCAACACCTTTCTGATGCCACGCGCTTTCGCGCCAGCGATGGCACGTTGTACCGCAGGAGCATGTCCGGAAATGACAATCTGTCCCGGACAGTTGAAGTTTGCCGGAACAACAACCTCGCCCTGAGCAGCCTCAGCACAAATCTGGGCGACTACGTCCGGCTCGGCACCCAGAACAGCAGCCATGGCACCGGTACCAACCGGCACAGCGTCCTGCATGAAAGACCCACGGGCTCGGACGGTCCGCAGAGCATCGGCAAAAACCAATGCGCCCGCAGCTACAAGAGCAGAGTATTCACCGAGGGAATGGCCGGCAAGGCAAGAAGGTTGCAGTCCTGTTTCCGATTTGATCAGGCGGAGAAACGCAGTGCTTGTGGCAAGGAGTGCCGGTTGCGTATTTTCGGTGAGGAGGAGATCACTTTCCGGACCCTCGAAACAGATGCGCGAAAGTTTACTCGAAAGAGCATCGTCAGCCTCTTCAAATGTTTGGCGGACAACAGCAAAATTATCAGCCAACTCCTTCCCCATTCCGGGATACTGAGCCCCCTGGCCGGGAAAGAGGAAAGCATACTTCTCCATTCCAATCCTCCTGTCTGCTACCAACGCATTAGTACTGATGCCCACGTAAGACCGCCGCCAAAGGAATCGAGCAGAACGATTGCGCCTTCCTTTACTTTACCCGTCCGAGTGGCCTCGTCAAGGGCAATGGGTATGGAGGCGGCCGAAGTGTTGCCATACCGTTCCAGGTTGATGAAAACCTGTTCTTCGGTAAGCTTCAGCCTTTTGCCGATGGCGTCGATTATCCGGCGGTTCGCCTGGTGGGAAATAAACAGATCGATGTCAGTGGTGGCAAGGTCATTAGCCGCAAGCGCTTCATTTGCTGCGTCTTCCATCGCCCTCACCGCCAGCTTGAAGACCTCGTTGCCCTGCATCTTTATAAAGGTCAGCCGCTCATCGATAACGTGCTTTGCAGCCGGATTCCTGCTGCCGCAGGCCGGTTGGTGAAGAAGCTCCCAATAGTTACCATCTGAATGAATATGGGTTGAAAGAATACCGGAATCGCCGGAAAAGCTTTCAAGAACAACGGCCCCGGCTCCGTCACCAAACAAGACGCAGGAGTTTCTGTCCGTCCAATCGGTCACCCGGGTCAATGTTTCGGCGCCAATCACCAATGCTTTAGCAACAGAACCGGATTTAATGAACTTTTCAACAATCGAAATGGCGTAGAGAAAACCGGAGCAGGCTGCGGAGACATCAAATGCGGCTGCTTTCGTTGCCTGCAGGTTTTTCTGCACGATACATGCGGTTGAGGGGAAGGGAAAATCAGGAGTAACAGTGGCCACGACAATCAGGTCAAGTTCTTCCGCAGTCACCCCGGCCATTTCCATGGCTCGTTCGGCAGCCGTGGTCGCAAATGTCGAGGTAAACTCCCCTTCCGCGGCAATGCGCCGCTCTTTCATGCCGGTTCTTGTGGTAATCCACTCATCTGTTGTGTCAACCAATTTTTCGAGGTCGGCATTGGTCAATACTTTTGCCGGAACCGCTGAACCGG
>JAQUHN010000249.1 GCA_028683555.1 Geobacteraceae bacterium
GTTAGCCGAGGATCTGCTTGAGGTCCTCGTCCGGGGTGGTGATGGGGGCGATGTTGAAGTTCTCCACCAGGAAGTTGAGCACGTTGGGGGAGACGAAGGCCGGCAGACTGGGTCCCAGCTTGATGTTCTTGATGCCGAGATGCAGGAGCGTCAACAGAATGACCACCGCCTTCTGCTCGTACCAGGAAAGGACCAGCGACAGCGGCAGGTCGTTCACGCCGCACTCGAAAGCGCCGGCCAGGGCCACCGCGATCTGAATCGCCGAGTAGGCATCGTTGCACTGACCCACGTCAAGCAGCCGCGGGATGCCGCCGATGTCGCCGAAGTCAAGCTTGTTGAAACGGTACTTGCCGCAGGCCAGGGTCAGGATCACGCAATCCTGCGGCACCTTCTCGGCAAACTCGGTGTAGTAGTTACGGCCCGGTTTGGCGCCGTCGCAACCGCCGATCAGGAAGAAGTGCTTCACCGCACCGCCCTTCACCGCCTCGATCACCTTGTCGGCCACGCCGAGTACCGCGTTGTGGCCGAAGCCCACCAGGATCTCCTTGCCCGGAGCGTCGGGGAAACCGGGCAGCGACAATGCTTTCTCGATCACCGGACTAAAGTCCCAGCCTTCGATATGCTGGATGCCGGGCCAGGCCACCAGGCCCCAGGTGAAGAGGCGATCGGTGTAGGAGTCGGCCGGTCGCTGGATGCAGTTGGTGTTGAAGATGATGGCGCCGGGGAATTCCGGGAATTCCTTGTGCTGGTCCTGCCAGGCGCCGCCGAAGTTGCCCACCAGGTGGGCGTATTTCTTGAGGCCCGGATAGCCGTGGGCCGGCAGCATCTCGCCGTGGGTGTAAATATTGATGCCCTTGCCTTCGGTCTGCTTGAGGATTTCTTCCAGCATCAGCAGGTCGTGGCCGGAGACGAGGATCGCTTTGCCGGCCTTGGTGCCCAGTTGTACCGGGGTCGGTACCGGGTGGCCGAAATGCTCCACGTTTCCTTCATTGAGCATGCCCATGACGGTCAGGTTCTGCTTGCCGCACTCCATGGCGAGGCCGACGAAGTCCATCAGCTCCAGGGTCGGGTCGGCGGTGGCGGCCAATGCCTTGTGGAAAAATGCGTAAACCTCGTCGTTGTGCTTGCCGAGGATCTGGCTGTGGTCGGCGTAGGCGGCCATTCCCTTGAGGCCGTAGGTGAGGATCTCGATGGCGGAACGGATATCTTCGTTCTCATGGAGCGTGAGGATGCCGTACTGCTCGCCCTGCTGTACCAGGTCCGCCGCCGGAACCCAGGCAGCGGGGCCGTCGGTGAATACCCGGGCCTTGACGACACCGTTCGCTTTACAGAAAGCCTCTTTGTAAAGGGTTCGGGCTTTTTCCTTCATTTCGAAACATTTCTTGATGGCTGCTTCAATGCGGGCCGGATCGAAATCGACGTTGGTAACGGTGGTAAACAGTCCTTCCAGCATGAAAACGTCGATGGCCTGGTCCTTGGCGCCCAGCTTCCGTGCCTTGTCGGCGAAAAAGGCCAGACCCTTCAGTCCGTACAACAGGTTGTCCTGGAGCGCCGCGACTTCCGGCTTCTTTCCGCATACGCCCATTACATTGCAACCGATTCCCTTTGCCGTTTGTTCACACTGATGACAGAACATGTTTTTTCCTCCTGGTATGGTTTGTTTTTCAAATGCCATAGAAAATTGATGGCGACGGTTTTTCCGCTGCCTGTGATTGACTATATCGAAATCAGGATGGTCTGCCTTGATCTGTATCAAGTTTTCGCGGAAAAAGAATTCAGAGGATAAGGTAGTCTTGTAGGGTGTGTTATCTGGTAACCACCCCCCTGGCCCCCTCCTTATCAAGGAGGGGGAATATGGAGTACTACGCTCTCCGTATCAAGGAACAGAAACAAAGTACAGCTCCCCTCCTGGTTCAGGAGGGGTTGGGGGTGGTCGAAGCTGCTTTGCGGCAAAGCGCCCCGAAGCCGGCGGACAGTACCGATCAATTGCCATAGTTCGTAAAGATCCAGTACCAGGAATCGTGCAGTTCCGGGATGGCTGCCGCCACATGGATCGTCGGCACCGGGCTGTTCGAAATATTTACCGTATCCGTGGTTGGCACCAGGGAAACCCATGGTTTCGCCCCGGCGCTGCTGAAGGCAGCGAAGGCGACCTGCGAATTGCCAAACGGAACCAGGTCGTCGTTGACATTATGGTAGAGACGAACCGGCACGGTTGGAGCCCAGTTGCGGTAGGTGTCGTTTTCCACCAGGTAGCCGTATGCCGCGGAGCCGGTGTTCTGCAGGTCGGCGATGAACTGGCTGGTGAGGATGCTTTTCGGCACGATCAGGTTTACCGGGTCATAGCTCATCCCCATGGCGATATTGATTGCCTCGCTGGTGCTCTTGCCGTCGAACAGGGGCGGCAGCGTGCTGTTGTACGGTGGATTCATGGTGTAGGCGGGGCTCAGCAGCGGGTCGTGGTAGACACTGTAGTAGCTCGACAGCAGGAACGGCAGAAAATACGGCGACTTGAAGGGCTTGTCCGAGAGGATTACGGAACGCATGGTCCCGGAAAGATCGTGCGGACCTGACAACGGGACGGAGGCAGTGACGGTGAATTCGGCGGCGGCGTTCTGCTGCAGTTCCCTGGTGGCGGCCAGGGTGACGAAGCCTCCCTCCGAATAGCCCATCAGGAACAGTTTGCCGTTCCAGCTGCAGGGTGGCGTGAACAGGGTAACCGCACCGTCGAGGGCGTCACGGGTGGCACGCAGCATGTCCACCACCTGCACGGCCAGGGTTTTTGCATGCACGAACGGCTGGGTATTGGTATTGATGCCCATTCCTTCGTAGTCCGGCAGCGCCACACTGTAACCGGTCATCGCCATGGCAATGGAAAACAGCACTTCGGGGTAGTTGAGCGGATCCGCGCTGACAGTCAGGAAACCGGAGGGCGCCAGGGCGCTGTAGGGTTCCGTTGCGTGCTGGTACATCATGATCGGGACGGTGGGCTGCGGCGGATCGTTCTGCCGGGGAAGGATCACCAGGCCGCTCAGCATCACCACCGAACCATCGGCGCCGGTGGAGGGGTAGCGGACCTTGTGCAGTTCGACATCGTAGGAGGCATGCAGCATGATGTCGCCGAAATATTCGAGAAATTTTATCCAGTCTTCGGCGCTTTCCGGGTTTTGGCTCAGCCGGTCGTTGACCTGGGCAGTGATAGTGGCGATGAAATCGGCATTCTTTACGACAACACCGGGGCCAAAGACAACGGAGTTGGATGTGTAGAGCAGTTGCGGTGTGTTGTCGGAACTACCGCAGCCCGCTGTCAGCAGGGTGAGGGCCAGAAGCAGCGGAACTGCGGCTGTTCGGATAGCGAGTTTCATGATAAATCCTCCTTGTCGAGCCGGGGGTGTAGTTTGGCGAACTGTCAGCGTTGTTATTGGCAGGTAGCAATTCTTTCGGGAAGAATCTCCGCCACTACCGTCTTCTAGTGTACCTGATAAATCGGCAGCGAAAAGCGATCCCGGAAAATATGGCGCGGCAGGGCAGTTACAGTATCCCCTGGGAGGTGAAGCTGACGAAACTGCCGTCGCCGATGATGATGTGATCAAGCACCGCTACTCCCATCAGGTCGCCGGCTTCCTTCAGCCGCCGGGTGATCTCCCGGTCCTCCCTGCTCGGCGCCGGATCGCCCGACGGGTGATTGTGCACCAGGATCATGGCGGCCGCCGAATCGCGCACCGCCGGATTGAACACCTCGCGCGGATGGACGATGCTCTGGTTCAGGGAGCCTTCCGAGATCTGCACCTCCCGGATGATTCGATTCTTGCCGTCCAGCAGCAGGACAATAAAGTATTCTTTGCGCCGGTCGCGGAACGAGTAGTGAAAGTGTCGATACACCTGCTCCGGGGAAGTGAACCGCTCGAGATTCGCCAGGCGATTGGTGTTGAGGCGGGCGCCGATCTCCAGCGAGGCCTTGATGGCAGTGGCTTTTGCCGGGCCGGTGCCCTTGATGCGGCAGATTTCGCCGATGGTGGCTGCCGCGAGGCTGCGCAGGCTGCCGAACTCCTGCAGCAGCCGGCGGCCGATGTCAACGGCGCTCTGTTTCGTTGTCGGGTCTCCGGTGCGGATAATGAGAGCGAGGAGCTCCGCCTCAGTCAATGCCTGTGCTCCCTGGCTCTGCATTTTTTCCCGAGGCCTTTCGTTTTCAGGCCATCCCTTGATTCCGCCGCCCATCAGGTATCTCCTTCGTGTGGCATATCGATCACGTGATGATAAGAAATAGTACATTAAGGTATATGCACCGTCTGGTATGTAGCACGGAATGGCACTGGAGAAAACGATTAATTTCTTCCTGTCGAGTTGAAAAAATTCGGGCCTATCGCCCAAAAGAAGGTGGATATGACGTTTGACAAGACCTGCCAGGTTTTCCAAAACCTGATATGGCTGTCAGTAGTCAAGAGGGAAAAAGCATCCCTACCCCTCTATTGAGGGTTTGTTCTTCGATATGTATCCCAGGGCACAGGTAGAGACGGGATCCTGTGGCGACGTTTG
>JAQUHN010000250.1 GCA_028683555.1 Geobacteraceae bacterium
CGTTATGCTGGTGCTCGGCATTCTGGCGCTGATCGATCCCAATGTCCAGAAAGCTACTCCTCTTGGCGGGCTCACTCCTCTGTTAATTGGTTTTCTCGTTACGGCATGCGGACTCTCCCTTGGTGGCCCCACCGGCTTCGCAATTAACCCTGCTCGCGATCTGGGCCCTAGAATTGCTCATGCAATTCTCCCCATTTCCGGCAAGGGCAGTTCAGACTGGGGATATGCTTTGGTGCCGGTGATCGGTCCCTGCATCGGTGGAGCAATAGCAGCACTGATTTACCGGGCATGCTGGTTATAAAATTTCTATCAAGGATTTTGCCTGCCCCCCTTGAACAGGGCGAGGATGAGTCCCTCTCGTCTCTCGCCCTGTCACCGTAAGGGGACAGCAAAAACCCGTTGCTACATGCTTGTTGACCGGGTACCTACCCAAGGAGATGCATAATGAGTTGGTCACATGATTATCTGCTCTATGATCCTGATGCCGGAAACCGTACTGAGCCGACCGGGCTGGTCAGTGATTTTCAGAGATTTTCCATCCACGATGGTCCGGGGATCAGAACCATTGTCTTCCTCAAAGGCTGTCCCCTGCACTGTGCCTGGTGCGCGAACCCGGAAACCATATCAGCCCGCCCGGAGATAATGCTGATCCCCCATAACTGCATAGGATGCGGCCAGTGTTACGATGCCTGTCCCGTAAACTGCTTACGCGAAACCAACGGTCGCATATCCGCCATCGACCGTAACAAGTGCCTCCTTCCCCAATGCGGGAAATGCCAGCACGTATGTTACGCCAACGCCATCAACATCAGCGGTCGTTTTCTCTCCGTTGCAGAGGTTTTGGATGTGGTGCTGCGGGACTACGAATTTTACGAACGTACCGGAGGCGGAGTGACATTTTCCGGTGGGGAACCGTTTGCGCAACCGGCTTTTCTCCTTGAACTGGCGCGGACGGCAAAGATGTTGAATCTCCATACCGCCGTGGAAACATGCGGTCACGTAAACGGGGAAACCCTGAGTTCAGTGCTGGAACACCTGGATTACGTACTCTACGACCTGAAACACATGGATCCGGACATGCATCTCCAAAAGACAGGCGTCAACAACCGCATCATACTGGAAAACGTGAAGCGAATCGATGCATCAGGCAAACCCCTTCGTATCAGGTTGCCGCTGATACCGCAATTCAACGACTCCGAAGAAAACGTACGGGCCACCGCTGAATTCATAGCGGGTTTCAGCAACCTGGAAGCTCTCGATATTCTTCCCTATCATCGCATGGGTGAAGCAAAGTGGGGTCAACTGAACCAGGAGTATCAACTGCACGGAATGACGCCACCCGACAAGGACCGGGTATACGAACTGGCTGATTTGGCACGATCGTACGGTATTGAAGTGACCGTCGGCGGATGAATGAAAAGCTGTTGTAACCGCCCGGGCAACCTGGTTTGCTTGATCCTGAGGGGTGGGTTGACTTATGCGTAGCGACGTGACAGAAGATCTTGAAGCAAGCCAGGCAGATGGTGACATATCAAAAGACTTCATTGCGAAGTCGTAACCGTCTACCGAACTGGCCGTTGAAATGCGGAGCATCATTAGCGTAGAGGGCACAATGGGAGTGCGGACGTAGTCCGAACTCCCGAAACGGATAAGCGCTTGGCCGTGGCGAAAACCAGCTTCAAAAGCAGCAGTAGCTGTTTTCTTCCCCGAATACAAAGCGGAACAATGAAAAGCGGCCTCCCCCTGCAGGAGACGGCCGCAATGACAGTAGATCCTGCCATGCTTTCTGCTCATAGCTACAGTATATTTATGCGGCATTCTCGATAGTTTCCAACTCGTCATGCAGTATGAGCTTTTCCAGATCAAGAAGAATAAGCAGTGTATCGTCGTTCTGGCCGACCCCACTGATGAATTCCGAATTAACCCCCTTGACCACATCGGGGGTTGGATCTATTTTGCCCTTCTCAAGTTTGAGTACTTGTGAGACCTTGTCCACAATCAGTCCGACGGTCTTTTCTCCGACAGAGGTTACCACGATACGTTTGTGCTGGTTATCCAATTCCGTCCCGCCGTACAATTTGCATCGCTTCCTGAAATCAATGATTGGAATGACTTTGCCACGCAGGTTGATAAGACCTGCAACGTATTCGGGAGCATTGGGGACTTTGGTAATATCCACCAAACGCATGATCTCCTGCACCTTGAGAATATCGATGCAGAACTCCTCATCCCCGACCGAAAAACCGACCATCTGTAATATTTCGTTATCAGTCATATGAATGTCCCCTTTGCAAGGTCGTAATCAACCAACCAGCCTGAAATGACCTGCCAGGCTTTGCAGTTCCTCCGCCATCCCAGCCAGTTGCTTGGCTGCGGATGCGGACTCGTCCACGCCTTTGGCAGTATCCTGGATCACCTCGGTAATCTGCTGCATGTTGCTGCTGATTTCAGTGGTGGTGGCGGTTTGCTGTTCGGCTGCGGTAGCCATCTGACTTACCTGCATCGACACGGCGTTGATCTGATCGAGAATATCCTGCAAGGCATCGCCGGACTTGGCGGCTTCGGCGGTACCAATCGCCACCTCCCTAACACCTTCTTCCATGACTTCAACCGCCCCTTTCGTTTCACTCTGGATTGCCGTTATCATCTGACCGATTTCCTTGGTAGCCTTCGTCGTCCGCTCCGCCAACGCCCGCACCTCGTCAGCAACCACGGCAAAACCTCTTCCCTGCTCGCCTGCACGGGCTGCCTCTATGGCCGCGTTCAGGGCCAGCAGGTTGGTCTGGTCGGCAATGTCCTCGATGGTACCGATAATTTCTCCTATCTGGTCGCTACGGCTGCCGAGACTTTCAACGGTCTTGGCGGAATCCTTGACCCTATCGGCAATTCGACTCATGAGAGTAACAGTTTGTTGAACTATGGCAGCACCACTGACAGCAGAATCATTTGCACGCCTGGAGCTTTCTGCTGCCATGCCGCAATTCTGGGCAATTTCCATGGAAGTAGCCGCCATTTCCTCGCCCGCCGTAGCCACCGTTCCGACCTGGGCAGCAACTTCCTCGGTTCCGGTTGCCATTTGTACGGAACTGGCGCTGAGCTGGATTGCTGAGGCGGAAACGGTATCAGAAGCAGTCGTAATCTTACTGATAATATCTCGCAACTTCTCCACCATGTCGTCCAAGGCTCTTGAAAGAATGCCCGTCTCGTCCTTGCTGGTCACATGGAGACGACGAGTCAGATCCCCCCCCGCAATAGCTTGGGCAAAATCAACGCCCTTCTTCAAGGGACTGGTGATTATCCGGGAAATGAAGATTCCCAACCCTATCGCCAGAATAATGGCGAGAAGGGCAAAAACCATCGTGAATCGAATTGCGCCTTGCGCTGTTGCTGAGTTATTTTGCGACGCCTGCTCTGCAAGCTTGGTGTTGAGCTCTACAAGCTTGTCGATTACAGCCTGCTCGTTTCGAGCAGCAATGGTCGCGTTGCCCTGATACAAGGCTATTGCCTCGGTATCTTTGCCCGCCGTGGAAAGCTCAATTATCTGGCCGATAATGGGTCGAAATACGCCCCTGCTGTCTACAAGTTGCTTGAGAAGAGTTTTTTCCTCAAGGTTTGCCACTTCCTTGTTCAACTCGTCGATGTGCGACGTGATTTCATCGCTGAACATCTTGATTCGCTCCTTGTATTTTTCTTTCTCTTCGATATTTTTGCTGAGTAGTATTTTCGCCAGATTCACGCGGATTCGCTGGAATGCTGTAGAGATATATCCCAATTGTGTTATCGGCAACAGCATTTCCTCGTACATCATGGTGTCTTTAGCAGCAATCTCCCGCATATTGCTAATCCCAACCCAACCGACAATCCCTGCAAGCAAAGCTACCAAGATAAACCCAGACAACAGCTTCGTACCGATCTTCCTGTTGTAGAACCAATTCATCTTAAATTCTCCTTTTTTGCGATGATTTGCCTCGCAATACCCCAGTGGTCGAATATATCCGGTATTTCGATGCACCATGTATCCACAGTAAACACACGACAAAACACACCTGATCACCACGGTGTTTTTTCGCTTACCGGACAGTCTGCACAAGGTATTTTTTATTTAAATTTAAACCATTAACAAATAAATAAATATCAGGGAAACCCTGATATGCAGTTTCGCAAACCCTGATTATTAGTATGAGGCTGGAGTGAAATGAGGTTGGCAAAAGGAGGAAATCCGTCGCTGACGGCTTGCTTGGCATGCAACGCGAGACTCTGCATTCTTTACGTGGCATAAATATGCTAACCTTGTTTTTTGCCGGGAGAATTTCTTTACAATGCAAAAATCCCCTCGGTCATCGAAAACCGAGGGGACGAATGTTCATAAGTAGATGTTTTTTTGACGTTACATAACCGACCAAACACTGGACAAGCACACGCAGTTCCAGTTGCAAGCAAGGTAAACTCTTGCTGGTGTCACTACGCGGCGATTACACTGCCAGCTTGAAATGATCCACCAACTGCTGCA
>JAQUHN010000251.1 GCA_028683555.1 Geobacteraceae bacterium
CTTTTTCATTTTTTCTCCATAGATGATAAATTCTGGCTGGCACTTAAAAACGTCCCCCAGGTGTGCAATGTAACCGTCCGACGCCTGCTGGAGCACTTCGGCACCCCGGAAAGGGCGCTTTCGGCATCCGAGCGCGAACTGGCTGGCGTTAAAGGGATTTTCCCCGCCGCAGTGGCGTCTTTGCTGCAGCATGACGGCATCAGCTGGGCGAAGAAAGAATGGCAAACGATTCAGAAAGCAGGCGCCCGGCTCGTAACGCTCCACTCTCCCGAGTACCCGAAGCTGCTGCTCCACCTACCGGACACTCCGCCTTTGCTCTACGTGAAAGGTGATCTGCCGGATACGGAGACAGCCATCGGCATTGTCGGATCACGTCGGGCTTCAGGATTCGGTATCGCCACAACGCAAAAAATGGCCGGTGAACTGGCACGAAACGGTATAACCGTGGTTTCGGGAATGGCAAAGGGCATAGACGCCGCTGCCCACCGCGGCGCACTGCTCGAGAGCGGCCCGACCATCGGTGTGCTCGGGTGCGGCATCGATGTGATGTACCCACGCGAAAACCGCGCACTGTTTGCCGAAATGGCTGCCAGGGGAGCGCTCGTTTCCGAGTTCCCGATGGGGACAATGCCGCTTGCCGAAAACTTTCCGCGGCGCAACCGGATCATCAGCGGCCTTTGCCGCGGAATACTGGTTGTCGAGGCGGCGGCAGGCAGCGGCTCGCTCATTACCGCCCAATGCGCACTGGAACAGGGACGAGACATCTATGCCATCCCCGGAAACATTCAGGCAACGAACAGCCGTGGCACCAATCAGCTCATCAAACAGGGGGCAAAGCTGGTTGACACGGTTGAAGACATACTGGAAGACTTCCCTCAACGAAGCGGGAAAAAGAAAGAGCCGCAGCCATTCCCTGGAACCGTCTTTTCTCCCCAGGAGGCCGCAATTTATTCCCTCCTTTCCATAAACCCGCTCCATATTGATGAAATCGCGACAAGAAGCGCGTTGACAGTAGGGGAAGTTTCCGCTATTTTACTGCGCCTAGAACTGAATGGTGTCATTTCGCAACTCCCCGGAAAACAATTTCTGCTTGCATAATCCATCCAGTGCCGATAAATATCTTGCTTGCGGTGTACGAAGCCGCGCGCAATATTCCGTCACCAGAATACGGTATTGACCGCACAGAAAGAAGCGGAACGGAAGGATCCAGGCATGCTGCTCCGCGCTGGCGAGACTTTTTTGTGCTCACCGCCTTCAAATTCCGCCTATTCGTGTTAGATTCTTGCTATGGTCGATTTAATACTTTTTCCTCTAGTCTAGTGTTTGCATGGTGAAAATATGTCCCAGAAACTTGTTATCGTCGAATCTCCCGCAAAAGCGCGAACAATTGAAAAATTCCTTGGCAAGGATTATAAGGTCCTTGCCTCCTATGGCCATGTTCGAGCCCTGCCGAGCAAACAGGGATCGGTCGACATAGAAAGTGATTTCGAACCGAAATATGCGGTGCTTCCGGAAAGCAAAAAACACATCCAGGCCATCAAGAAGGAATTGAAAGACTCCGATGCCCTGCTCCTCGCCACTGACCCCGACCGCGAGGGTGAGGCAATTTCCTGGCATCTGCTGTCGGCATTGGGCGTTGACCCGAAAAAGACCAAGGTTGACGTCAAGCGGGTCGTGTTCCACGAAATCACCAAAGATGCCATCATCCATGCCGTCAAGCATCCCCGCGACATCTCCCTCGACTTGGTGGATGCCCAGCAGGCCCGTTCGATACTCGACTACCTGGTTGGTTTCAACCTCTCACCCTTTCTCTGGAAAAAGATCCGCTATGGTCTTTCTGCGGGACGTGTGCAGTCGGTTGCCCCCCGGTTGATCTGCGACCGGGAGAAGGAAATCGCCGCCTTTGTCGAGCAGGAATACTGGACGATTGCCGCAAACCTTGAAAAGGCCTCCGGCCAGGGCTTCAAGGCCAACCTGATCGAGTTCGACGGCAAGAAGCTCGGCAAGTTCGCCATTCCCGACCAGACGGCGGCCGAACAGATAAAAAACATCATTCTCGGCCAACCGTGCCGGGTAGAAAAAGTCACGAAAAGCGAGAAGAAGCGTAATCCCTCGCCCCCTTTCACCACCTCTACCCTGCAACAGGAAGCGGCACGAAAACTCGGTTTCTCGGCCAAGAAAACCATGGCCACGGCGCAGAAACTGTACGAAGGGATAGATATCGGCGGCGAGGGCACGGTCGGTCTCATCACCTACATGCGTACCGACAGCGTAAACCTTTCCAGCCAGGCGCTCAAGGAGGCGCACGAGGTGATAACCGCGCTGTTCGGCCCGGAGTACGCCCTCGACAAGCCCCGGCACTTCAAGAACAAATCGAAAAACGCCCAGGAGGCCCATGAGGCGATCCGCCCCACCTACCTTTCCAAGACCCCGGCGGAACTGAAGAAGCACCTCACCCCGGACCAGTTCAAACTCTATGACCTGATCTGGAAGCGTACCATTGCCTGCCAGATGACTGTAGCGCTGCTCGACCAGACGTCGATCGACATCAGTGCCGGCACCGGCACAACTTTCCGGGCATCCGGCAGCATTATCCGCTTTCCAGGCTTCATGAAGCTCTATATTGAAGGCAAAGATGACGAGTTGGAGGAAAAGGAGGGACTGCTGCCGCCGCTCGAGGAAGGAGAGGAACTGTCGCTTCTTGACATCTTGCCCGAGCAGCATTTTACCCAGCCGCCACCACGCTACACCGAAGCGACCCTGGTCAAGACCCTGGAGGAATTCGGCATCGGCCGCCCTTCCACCTATGCCAGTATCCTTAACACCCTCATCGAGCGGAAATACGCCGTACTGGACAAGAAACGCTTCATTCCCCAAGACACCGGAATGGTGGTCAATGACCTGCTGACTGAAGACTTCCCCAAGTACGTGGACTATCATTTCACCGCGGGACTGGAAGAAGAACTTGATCAGGTATCGCGCGGCGAAAAGGAATGGAAACAGCTGTTGCGTGAATTCTGGGGACCGTTCACCACGCTCCTGCAGGAAAAGCTCAGCGAGCCGCGGCGGGTAAAGGAAGTTGGCGAGAACTGTCCCGAGTGCGGCAAGCCGCTGGTGGAAAAACTGGGCAAAATGGGCAAGTTTATCGCCTGCTCCGGCTACCAGGATGGCTGCCGCTACACTCGCGCCATGGACAAAGGCACCCAGGGTGAACCGGCGGAACCGGTGTTTTCCGAGGAAAAGTGCGAGAAATGCGGCAGCCCGATGCTGATCAAGGATGGCCGTTACGGCAAGTACCTGGCCTGCTCCAATTATCCGGAATGCAAAAACAACCAACCTTTGATCAAGCCGAAGGGAACCGGCGTTACCTGTCCCGAGTGCGGCAAAGGGGAGTTGACGGAAAAGAAGTCCCGCTACGGCAAATTCTTTTATTCCTGCAATCGCTATCCAGAGTGCAAATTCGCCCTATGGGACCCGCCGGTGGCAAAACCCTGCCCGCAGTGCGGCTTTCCGGTGCTGGCACAGAAAGTCTACAAGCGCCAGGGCGCCTTTCTCAAGTGCCCCAAATGCGAATACAAGGAAATGCCGGAAAACGGGGGTAGCAAAGAGTGACCCACCAGGGAATCACCATTATCGGCGGCGGACTTGCCGGATGTGAAGCGGCATGGCAGGCGGCCACCAGGGGCATACCCGTCACGTTGTTCGAGATGAAGCCGCAGCGGTTTTCCGAGGCCCATGCCCTGCCCTCCCTGGCGGAGCTGGTCTGCTCCAATTCCCTGCGCGGCGCCGGACTGGAAAACGCCGTCGGCCTGCTCAAAGAAGAAATGCGCCGGCTTGACAGCCTGTTCATGACAGCGGCAGACGCCACCCGGGTTCCTGCCGGTGGAGCCCTGGCGGTGGACCGGGAACTCTTTTCCCGCTATATAACGGAAAAGATCGAATCCCATCCGCTGATAACGCTGGTTCGGGAAGAAGTCACCGGGATTCCGCACCAGGGCATTGTCATCCTTGCTTCCGGTCCGCTCACCAGCGACCCGCTCGCCGCTGCCATCAGCGCGCTGACCGGGCCCTACCTCTATTTCTATGACGCAATCGCGCCCATCGTCACCGCTACATCCATTGACATGGACACGGTTTTTCGCGCCTCCCGCTACGGCAAGGGAGACAGCGACGACTACCTCAATTGTCCCATGACCAAGGAAGAGTACGACGCATTCATCGCGGCACTGCTGGCCGGGGACAAGGTGGCCACACGGGACTTCGAAAAATTGATCCACTTCGAAGGGTGCATGCCGGTGGAGGAAATGGCCTCACGTGGTCCGGACACGCTTCGTTTCGGCCCGATGAAACCGGTCGGCCTGGTTGACCCGCGTACCGGCAAGGAACCCCATGCCGTGGTCCAGCTTCGCATGGAAAACAGGGAAGCAACCCTGTACAATCTGGTCGGTTTCCAGACCAAGCTCACCTATCCGGAGCAGAAGAAAATCTTCCGCATGATC
>JAQUHN010000252.1 GCA_028683555.1 Geobacteraceae bacterium
AGCGATGGAGGTGTCTGATAATTCATCGGCAAAAACGGCTTGTTCAAGGTGGGTGGGGCGGCCACCCATCACGTTGTCTACGGCGGCCTCAAGATGATCGCCCACGTTGTCGGCCAGAAACGACAGCATCTGCCCGGCATCAGCTTCAGGGACAAAATCAAGCCGTAACAACTGCACGCGGTCGGTTTCCCTGTTGTGCCGCACAAAGCCAAGCCGCTCCAGTTCATCCAGCAGACTGCGGGGGTGGACGTCGCGGGTGATCTTGTGGGCAAGGGATTCAAAGCTGGGGGCTGTTCCCTGACGCGGCAGTTCCAGTGGTGCGCCTTGCGGATTGCGGTAGAGCTGACTGGTTGCCCAGAGTGCGATGACTTCTGCGGCAAGGGGCTGCCTGGCTACCCGCTGCGGGGCAACGGCCTTGGTGAGACGGGTTATTTCACGACGGTTAATACCGGTGGCGGTGGCTACGCGGCTGACCGTACCATGTCCGGCGGCTTCGGGCCGCAGCGCGAGGGCCTCACGCACAAAGGCATGCTTGAGTTTTTCTACTGCCGCAGCAAAGGTAATGCCGTGTTTCAGACAAAGCCGGGCCACAGGCGCCAAAAGGCGGTGCAGTACCCGATCAAATAGCGAGTCTGCTCCTGTTGTATCGCTTACATATGCCGTGCAGCTCTCAGCCATTGAGTGACACCATCCTTAAATGTGCATTTTACACATTTCGCCGAAGGTGTCAAATTAATTTGTGAAAACAACGAGTGCCGGATCAGCGTGGTTACCCTACGGGGTTTTTTCTTGCGGTTCTTCGGCCTTTTTACCGGCAAGGGCCTGTTCAAGCTTTGCCGCCAGCTCAGCGGCCTTTTCCTGGTCGATCTGCTGTCCGCTCTGTTCAAGAATCAGTTTTTCAAGTTGTTGTTTTACGGTTTCCATGGCTGGTTTGTCCTTTGTACGTGTAGTGTGATGCTAGTATCGATACCCTACTGTCAGCAGCAGGCCGATTTGCTCTGACCAGGCCTTGACGCCGTTACTCCAACTGGCGACACTCCCAGCATCGCGCTGGGTGTAGGTGCCGGTGCTGGCAAGCTTCAGATAGTCGGCCTCAATACCCAGATCAAGGCGCTCGGTCAGCCCAACTTGCAACCCGAGGGAGGCATGCCAGGCATCACCGCTGGTTTCCATGGTTGAGATACGGCCGGCCCGCAACAGGTGGTTGTCGCGATTGTCTCCCTCAAGATGGCCCCAGTCCAGCTGGGTCTGCGCCTTCAAACGATGCAGCCAGGCTGGCAGATCCTGCCAGGCATAACCGAGCCGCAGCCCGGCAAAGTACTGGTGCCAATTTTGTTCAAAGGAGACCAGATCGCCGGGCAGGTGCACCGACGAGGCCGTTCCGGCGGCAGTGTAGTCGGTCTGGACGCCGTCGTGGGCAACCAGCGACAGCTGTTGCCAACGGTAGCCGATAACGGGCTGCAGGTCGAACTGCGACGGCAGACGGAGTAGATCAGCCACCTGTACCGCCAGATCAACGCCAACCTGATAGCTGGGCTCAAGCCGGGTGTCGGCTGCGCCGCGGGTGGTCACCCGCGTAGGGTTCAGGTTGTCACCCCAATCGGTGTCTTTAAAACTGCCGCTCTCCTGATCGGCCACGGTTGTCAGAAATTCGGCGCCCACCGAAAAGCGAGAAAACTGTTTTTTGATTGCCAGGCCAGCCCATACAGAATCAACGGGGAATTCAAGACGGCTGAGCGGTTGCTGATAAGGCGGCAACGGGTTGCCGAATTCGTAGGAGGTGTGGCCGTTTACCAGCGTTTTGAGCTTGATGCCGATCTGCCAGGTGGGCGCTGTGGCCTCCTGGGCGGCAGCCGGGGCTGACGGAAGGAGGAAAGCGACGAGAACAGCCAAAAAGCAGCATGTGGGCAGGTGGTGCCGCAGGGTGCAAAGGGCGGTGGCGCGGCTAGAGTGATAAGACATTTATGTACTCCGCGTTGTAATAAATACTAAATAATAATTAGCAATTATTATTTAGTGCACAGGCAGCCGGTCGCTGTACTGCTCCATCGGACAGACTATTACCTGCCGCACAGTACCAAACCGGAGGCCGAAAATCAATCGATCGAAAACGGCAGTTCACTAAACACAGAGCAACGAAGCAACAGATAAAGATAAAGGCAGTGAAGCGGGGGAAGGACAAAACCCAAAAGATTTTCTGATTGGTTTTATCTCTATACCTTGGACAAAAAGGGTGGACAGATTTATTTTTTGAGGGTTGGTGGTCATGTCACAACGTCAGAGCTTGCCAAGTTAGATCAAATACAGAGAGATGATCGTATGGCATTGCGAATCTTTCCCGACGATCGCAAGGCTTCTGCTGCATCCTCCTCATCGGCAGCCATTCCGGGGTAGCGGACTTCGACGGCCATCGCCGACAGAATGCGAACCGCCTGCAGCAGGTCAGCAAAACCCACTTCAAAGGGCAAGAGCTGATTAAGCAGTATTTCCAGGTCATGGATCCGCATAACTGGCAGGCCTTCTTCAATCAACCTGGCTTTGAGGTACTTCTCGGCGCACTGTTGAGCATGAAAGCAAACGGCATCGTGGTTTGGTTCAACTTGTACCGCAAATTCCCGCTGTGCAGTGTTCATATCCCCTTCGGCCTTCTGAACCCACTCTGTTGTCTCAGGCTTCATGGAGCACTCTCCCTTTTTCGACGATTTCGGAAATAAAGGAGTCATGCTTATTCAAGCGATCCTCAATTTGGCTCTCAGTGCGAACGATGAGATCAAGCGGGAAGGTGACCTTTATCTTCTCTCTAATAGCCGTTGCCATCCGCCATCCCTTGCCCTCGAACGGGAGAATCACCAGCATATCCACATCGGAATCCGATGTCGGCGTCCCCCAGGCATGGGAGCCGAAAAGCACTATTTTACGAGGCTTGAATTCACGGGCAATAGATGCGGATATTTGTTCTATATCTGTAATAGTAGCCATCTCAATTACCTCCACACTGCCGATCAGTCCCCACACACATAGACATGCTATTTATTATTTACTAATTAATAAATACTCAGCGTTGTCCGGTTTGGTTTTTGCAATTAGTCCCCCTCCTTCCTTTTAAGGAGGGGTTAGGGGTGGTTGCCTTTGGTTTTCATCAATTTTAAAGATAAAAACAGAGTCAAAAGCCAAAACCTTACCACCCCCAGCCCCTCCTGAAATAGGGGGGGGGGGGCATAAAACCACTCAAGTGAGCCTCTTGCAAAAATCCTAAAACTGTCATTCCCGAAGCGCTTCTGATCGGGAATCCAGATTTTAAGTGACTGAAAACCTTGGATACCCGATAAAGGCATTCGGGGATGACAATCTTTTTGCAAGAGCCTCATTAGTTAGCAATTATTATTTAATGTGCAAACAATCGGTCGAGTGTGCCGGCCGGGCTGAGCACCAGCACCCCTTCGGGGGTACTACCACGCCGGAGGCCAAAGATCAATCGGCCTGCCAAACCGTCAAAGCCGGTGTCTGCCGAAACTATAATGAGTAATTGTTGCCGGCTCGTCAAACAACGGGAAGCTGGCGTAGCCTCGGCGGCCAGGCCAGGCCAAAGCTGGCGCCTGGCGCCTCAAGCGCCAGGTTTGGTGAATAGCACGGGTCATCGGCCAAGACAGTACCCCAGCGCCGCTGAAGATAGCAAACATCTGCTGCGTAGGGGCTCTGATGCGCTGCTATATCCGTATCAGCACGGTTGCAGAGTTCGGCGTAGGGCGTCCAGAGCGTACGCAACCCCTGTTCTTTCAGTTTGAGGCAAAAGTCGATAGCGGCAAACTCTTTTGAAAGGTACTGTTCTTCCAGGCCGCCCGCCGCAAGGTAACGCTGCCGGGCAACCAACAGGCAAGAGCCCGATACGGCTGAAAATTCTTGCTGAAGTACGGCCCGGCCGAAATAGCCGGCAGCAGCCCGGGGACACCCCTGGTGGGCATAACCAAAACTGCCGCCAAGACCAAGGATGACCCCGCCATACTGCAGGGTATTATCGGGATACAGCAGCCTCGCACCAACTGCACCGACACCGGACTGCAGGGCATGGCCGGCCATCTCGCCGAGCCAGTCGGGGCTGATGACGTCAAGGCTACTGTCCAGCAGACAGATCAGGTCGGCAACGGAGGCATCCACCGCCTGGTTGACAAGCCGGGCGTAACCGGTAACAGATCCGCCCAGGCTGATCCGAATGCGCGGATCACCAGACCATTGTTCAAACAGTTGCAGCAACTCAGGCTCAACCGGCTCGGCGCCGGCCAACGTTATCCGGTAATGGGGATAGGTTGTCCTGGCAATTATTGCTGCGACGCTTCGCCGCAGCACAGCAGCCGGCCGCCCCGGGAATACGAGAATGATTTCCACCAATGGGGCCTGTTCGGGTACGATATAGCGCACACGGGCGTGTGTGGCGACCTGCGGCGCCGATTCAACCGTTGCCCTCACGGCGCTGCG
>JAQUHN010000253.1 GCA_028683555.1 Geobacteraceae bacterium
TCACCATACTGACCGCGGCCGCCTGATTGTTTCTTGTATTTCCCCTGGACCTTGACAGCTGTCTTCAGCGTTTCGAGGTAGGGGACCTTCGGCGTCTTCAGTTCCACCTCGACACCGAATTTCCGCTTCAACTTCTCTATCGTGACTTCAAGATGAACCTGTCCCATACCGGAGATGATGTGCTCCCTGGTCTGCTCGTCCCGGCGCAGGGTGATTGTCGAGTCTTCCTCCATAAGCCGCTGCAGGGCACCATGAATCTTGTCTTCATCATTCTTGGTCTTGGGCAGGATCGCATACGAAATAACCGGATCCAGGGTTTTAGCAGGCTCAAAGATTATCGGCTTGTCAGGATCACAGAGCGTATCGCCGCTCATCGTCTCCTTCAACTTGGCAACGGCTACGATATCCCCGGCCACAGCCTGTTTGATGGGCTTCTGCTTTTTACCTTCCAGTTCGTAGATCTGACCGATCCGCTCCATGCATTCGCGTGTCGAGTTATATATCGTTGAATCGGAATTCAAGACACCCGAGTAAACGCGAAAGACGGTAATTTTGCCGGTATACGGGTCTGAAGTGGTTTTGAACACCAGGGCGGAAAAGGGCTGGCTTTCTTCCGGAGAACGCTCCTCCACCTCTTCTGTTTTCGGATTGACACCGGTAACTCTGCCGCGATCGATGGGAGACGGAAGGCAGAGACAGATGTAGTCAAGCAATTGGGAAACACCGATGTTCATGGTCGCCGAACCGCAGAACACAGGGGTAAAGGTATTGCGAAGGGTTCCGACTCGCAGGCCGTCTAGAATTTCCTCTTCGGAAAGTTCGCCGACATCAAGATACTTTTCCGTCAGCGCATCGTAAGCCTCGGCTACCGTTTCAACCAGTTTCTCTCGCATGCTTTCAGCATCGGCACGGTATTGATCGGGAATTGCTATTTCAGAGAACTTGCCTGACAGATCCTTGTCGAAGCGATAGGCTTTCATCGTTACCAGGTCGATGACACCCTCAAAACCCTCTTCGGCCCCTAATGGAAGCTGTACGGCAACCGCCCGTGCACCGAGCGCCTTTTCCATGTCTCCCATGGCGCGCAGGAAATTGGCGCGCTCCCGGTCCATCTTGTTAACGAAAGCAATACGGGGAATCTCGGCTTCGTTAGCCCATGCCCAGACCTCTTCTGTCTGGACCTTGACGCCGGAAATGGCAGAGATAATGACAACCGCACCGCCGAGAACTCTGAGACAGGAACGGGTATCGGCAATAAAATCACCATACCCCGGAGTATCGGCGATGTGGAGTGAATGACCGTTCCATTCACCATGATTGATGGCGGACGTAACCGTTATCTTGCGTTTGATCTCTTCCGGCTCGAAATCTGTTGATGTCGTGCCGTCATCAACCCGACCGAGACGGTCAATCGTCCCTGTGGCGAACAGTATCGCCTCGGTCAGAGACGTCTTGCCCGCTCCTCCATGGGCCACAATTCCAACATTTCTCACTTTTGTGGTGTCAAACTTTGCCATAAAGCCCCCTTGCTTATGTAATAGGTGGTACGCCTCCTACATGAACTCCGAAGGGAAATCTCTGTGTCACCCCCAAATTTGTTTCGTATCTACCATCAATCAACATCGGAACAATACTGCCAGCTTGAGTGTTTTTGCCTGTGCCGCGCCACCGTCCATCTGGGTGACGGAACAGGGAAAAAGCGCTGGTTTCCAGCCAACTGCCACCAGCATCTGCAAATCGGTTTTGGTCGAAGGGATAAGCAAAACACTCAAAGCGTTACTCTTTACCCGCCCCCCCAACGACGCTGGTTTACCCAGACACCGCAGTTTGACTGTTTCTCTCGTAGAGGATTCGCAAACCCTCCAAGGTGAGAAATTCATGGACCTCTTCAATCGTTTTCGACTCCTCGGCAATCATCCTTGCCAGGCCACCAGTCGCAATCACACGGGGATGCTCCCGGCTTTCCGCTTTTATGCGCATAACGATTTCATCAACCAGGCCGACATAACCGTAGAATATTCCGGCCTGCATGGCTCCCACCGTATTTTTTGCGATAATCGAGGAAGGCTTGACAACATCAACCCGCGGCAGTTTGCTGGCTTTCTGAAAAAGAGCTTCCGCAGATATCATGATACCGGGCGCTATCACCCCGCCGCAGTAATGGCCCTTGGCGTTAACCAGATCGAAAGTGGTAGCCGTTCCAAAATCGACAATGACAAGTGCCGTGCCGTACTTTTCAAATGCGGCCACAGCATTGACAATGCGGTCAGCGCCGACCTCTTTTGGATTTTCATAGTGTATCGGCATGCCGGTCTTAATCCCGGGGCCAACCACATAGGGCTTCAGATTGAAATAGCGAAGGGACATCCTCTCAAGCACGCCGGTCAAGGCAGGAACCACGGAAGAAAGAATTATATCCCCCACTGACGCACATTCAATCCCTGAAAAAAGAAAAAGTTCACGGATAAGAATGGCGTATTCATCAACGGTCTTCGCCGTATCCGTTGCAATCCGCCAATCCCTGACAAGACGGTCACCTTCATATAAGCCAAGCACCGTATTAGTATTGCCCACATCAATAACAAATAACACGTATTCATCTCCCAGGTTTAGCTACTGGACACATGCTCGTCAAAACAGGCGGCAAGTATCTACATAATCGTCACATCTCCGGCAAGCACCCGTTCAGGGGCGCTGTTACCTCGTTTGAGAAGGAGTGCACCGTCATCATCGACACCGACAACAACACCCTCTGTCTCCCCCTTGCCAAAGGATACTCGCACCCTCCGACCCTGAACCGTACTGCGGGAGAGCCATTCCTGACGAATAGCGCCGAAGCCATTGCACAGATAGTCATCATAGAGCATATCGAGGGCCGTAAGGAGTGTCCGGGTAAAGTCAACTCGACTGACGGAAACGCCCTTCTCGATCAATAGGGACGTGGCAGGATGCCGCAAGTCTTGCGGAAACTGCTCCGAACCCATATTGATATTTACTCCGATGCCAAGAATGACGCAATGGATCGTGTCGGTCTCGGCACTCATTTCATTCAGCAGGCCAGCTACCTTCCGGCCGTTCAGCAGAATGTCATTGGGCCATTTGATCTTAGGCTGCAATTGCGCGACTTGCTCGATAGCCCGGGCAACCGCAACCGCTGAAACAAAGGTAAGCTGGGGAGCCCTGAAAGGCTGCATGGCAGGACGAAGAATTATGGAACAATAAAGATTCACCCCGGGAGGCGATTCCCAGTGTCTGCCAAGTCGACCTTTGCCCCCGGTCTGCGTCTCGGCAATTACGACAGTGCCTTCCCGTGCAGAGGATTCCGCAAGGCGAAAGGCAAGGAGGTTGGTTGATTCGGTTTCCGGAACACAGGTTATCAGACAGCCAATCCGTTTTGTTCGAAGACCGGAAGTCAATTCAAGGGAGGTCAGGACATCGGGAGCTGAGAGAAAGCGGTATCCCCGGGATGGCAGGGATTCTATCTGGTATCCTTGCGCCATAAGGTTTTTTACATGTTTCCAGACAGCCGTGCGAGACACATTGAGGGCGGCACCGAGTTCTTCCCCGGAAATCACGCTCCCTTTTTTGTCGCGAAAGAGTTCCAGCATCCTCTGCTCAAGTGGCTGTTTCCCGCCACTGGCACCGCATGTGTCCGCTTCCTTCACTATTCCTCCAAAAGCATGGAGATATCCATCGCTCGAGCAGAATGGGTTAATGCCCCGACTGAAATAATATCAACACCGGTTTCGGCAATTTTGGCAATGGTTTCGAGAGTAACACCACCGGAAGCTTCAACCAGAGCCCTGCCGTCAATCAGAACAACGGCCTGCCGCATCGTCACCAGGTCCATATTGTCCAGCATGATGATATCGGCTCCGGCCTCGAGAGCTTCGGCAACCTGCTCTAACGTTTCCGTCTCAACCTCGATCTTTATGGTATGGGGAATAAATGCTCGGGCCCGCGTCACCGCAATTGCAATCCCCCCGGCAGCAGCAATATGATTTTCCTTTATCAGAACGCCGTCATATAGTCCATAGCGATGATTGCTACCCCCGCCAATGCGAACCGCATATTTCTCCAACTGACGCAAACCGGGAGTGGTCTTCCTGGTGTCTACGACTCTTGCTCCGGTGCCGGCAACGGCTTGCACGTATCGCGCGGTCGAGGTGGCAACACCACACATGCGCTGCAGCAGGTTCAAGGCAACCCTTTCCGCCTGGAGCAGAGCGGCTGCGTCACCGGCAATATCCGCAATGACATCGCCAGCCCGCAACAGTGCACCGTCAGAAAAACAGTTAGTAAAGGATATCTCGGGATCGACAAGGTAAAAAACCCGAGCGGCAACATCAATACCAGCAAGAACCATTGACTCTTTAGCAATTAGCCGTGCCGTCGCGTTCCGCTTCTCGGGGACAACTGCCAGCGTGGTGATATCGCCGGTATGGATATCTTCCCGC
>JAQUHN010000254.1 GCA_028683555.1 Geobacteraceae bacterium
GGTCTGGGCAAGCGCCGGAATGAAGGTGGTGGTTTCCTTGCAACGGTTGATGTTGTCGATGACGTTTCGGTGGTAGGCCCGCAACATACAGCCGTAGTCGCTCATCCGCATGCCGGTCATGCGGTTGGTGGTGATGTTCACCGCCCGCGACGCGATTCGCCGGAAAAAGGTATCCTGCCTCTTTTCCCGGATGGTTCCCACCACGTCGTGTCCCGCCTCGATTTCCCGGATAAGCTTCGGTATTTCTTCCGGCGGGTTCTGCAGGTCTGCGTCAAGGGTGACAACAATCTCGCCGCGGCACAGGTCGAAAGCGGCCAGGATCGCCATATGCTGGCCGAAGTTGCCGTTGAATTCAATGATTCGGATCCCCGGCAGTTTATCAACCTTGCGGCGCAAGATGTTCAGGGTCGAATCCTTGCTGCCGTCGTCGGTAAAGATGATCTCGAACGGTTTATTGAGCGCCGTCATGACCGGATATAACCGGTTAAGCAGCGCCTCGATATTCTTTTCCTCGTTGTACACCGGCACAACGATCGACAGGTATGGTTGATCTTCCATGGGCTATTTCACCTACTTCCTGGTTCGGGCAAATACGTTTTTGACGGCCGCCACGACATCCTGCGCGTCCGCCAACTCCATCTTCGGGAAAAGCGGCAGCGAGAGAATGCGGTCGGAGACATAATCGGCATGGGGCAGTTCGCCGGCCGGAACCGGCAGATTTTCCCGGTAATAGGGATGGTGATGCACCGCCTTGAAATGGAGACCGGTGCCGATATTCTCCTTTTTCAGCTCGGCCATGAAGGCATCACGATCGATTGTCAGCTGCTCGATTTTGACCAGCGGCGTATAGAGGTGCCAGGCATGTCGATACGCATAGGGCGCGGCACCAGGTGTGACGATCTCTTCCACCTCGGCAAAGGCGGCATTGTAAAGTTCGGCGATTTCGGTGCGCTTCTCGATGAACCGGTCCAGCTTGCGTAACTGGTGGATACCGAGCGCCGCCTGGATATCCATCATGTTGTACTTGAAGCCCGGCAGCACGATATCGTAGTTGGGCGTTCCCTTGGCGGAATAGCGCTTCCAGGCCTCGCGGCTCATGCCATGAAACTTAAGCAGGGAGATCTCTTCCGCCAGCTTCTCGTCCCGGGTGCAGACCATGCCGCCCTCGCCGGTGGTGATGTTCTTGATGGGATGGAAGGAGAATACCGAGAGGGTATCGAATGAACCGATCCGCTTGCCCTTGTATTCGGTGCCGACCGCATGGGCGGCATCTTCCAGGACCTTGAGGCCGAACTCGTCCGCCACGGCGAAGATGGCGTCCAGATCGCAGGGCAGACCGGCAAAGTGCACCGGCACGATCGCCTTGGTGCGTTCGGTGATCTTGCTGCGGATGGCCTGGACATCGATATTCAGGGTACCCGGTTCGATATCGGCAAGAACGGGCTTGGCACCCACATGGATCATGACGTTCACCGTCGCGGCAAAAGTCATCGGGGTGGTGATCACCTCATCGCCCGGACCGACCCCCATGGCAAGCAGGGCAAGATGCAGGCCGGCGGTGGCAGAATTGAGCGGCACGGCAAAGGGAGCGTCCACATAGGCCTTGAATTCGTCCTCGAACTTCTTCACCTTCGGCCCGGTGGTGATCCATCCTGACTGCAGCGAGTCCACCACCTCGTTAATCTCTTCTTGCTCGATAGTTGGTATGGAAAACGGCAAAAATTCCTTGCGCACGAAAACCTCCACAATCAGTAATAATTGAGGAATGAGGCTCTGTAAACGAAGATTCGATGCACCGGCAACAATCCTCGCCCCTCGGCTCTTTTTCCTCGTTCCTGCGATTTTTTACTTGTTGGTAATCAGCACTGTCTGTCCCCACTCGGCCACAACGTGCGCCGGCGTTTTCACCACACGTTGAAACAGGATGAGATCATTGCGGCCGATCAGGGTCATCACCTGCCGGGGAGAATCCCATAAGCTGAAGAATGTGGCGGGATCAATGAACCAGCCCGGATCCTTCTCCCGCAATCGCCCAAATTCCAACTCACCGCTCGAGCCCGCTATGATCACCCTCTTCCCGGTGTAGAACGGCAGATCCTGACGATAATAACCATAACTGACCAGGGGAACATCCGGATAGCGCTCACGGATGATCCGCGACAGTTCACGAGTGGATTTCTTCTCCACCGCCCGGGCGAAAATAACCGGCGGAGCTATTACCCCGCCTACGCAGGAGGCAAGACAGATGAGCGCCATAGCCAATTCCCGCCGCTTTTTGCGCAGCAGAAGGAGCGACAGAAAACCGCCGACCAGAAACACCGCCCCCACCGCAAGGGCACCATCCACGCCAATTTTCGGATTGGCCGTCAGCTGCGGATAAAGAACAAACCCTAAACCGGCAACACAGAGAAAGGCAGCAGCGGCAAGGAAATAGCCGCGCAGGGACCACTCGTCCCGGTCAAAAGCATCAGAGATCGTTGCCCCCAAAAGCAGGGCGAGCGCCGGGAAAACCGGTAGCATATACGGTATGAGCTTGGAACTGGATGCGGAAAAAAAAGCAAAGATCACCCCGGCCCAGAGGGTCAGGAATATCTTCCGGTGGTCTCGCGTCTGCCAAAGATTCCGTAGCGCTTCCGGCAGAAAAAAGGTCCAGGGAATCATTCCAAGCAGGATAATAGGAATAAAAAACCAGGGCGGCTCATAGCGCTTGTGGACCTTGGTCAGAAACCGCTGAAAGTGTTCGTGAATGAAAAAGAACTGGGGAAATTCAGGGTTTTTCAGGGAAACAAGAACAAACCACGGAGCACAGACCGCCAGGAAAAGGAGTATCCCGCTGCCCAACCGCATCTCCCGCAACAAGCGCCAGCGCCTGGTGAGCAGCAGGTATGAAAAGATTATCCCACCCGGCAAAACAATACCGATGAGTCCCTTGGCTAAAACCGTCAAGGCAGCGAACACATAAAACAGGTGGTAAAACAGTCCCTTCCTGCTTTCTCCGTCGCGGGCCGCCATGAGAAAGAAGCCCAGCGTCGCCGACATGCAGAAGGTGAGAGTCATGTCGATACTGTTCATCCGGCCCAGAACCAGATAGCCGAGGGATGATCCCAGAATCAAGGCGCCATGGAGCCCTTCCCGACGGCCGTAGATTCTCCGGCCGACACAGTAGATCAGCAGTACACCGCCGAGTCCGAGGAGCGCGGATGGAAAACGGGCGGCAAATTCGTTACGGCCAAAGGCGGCAAGGGAACAGGCATTCACCCAGTAGTGAAGGGGCGGTTTTTCAAAATACTTGACATGATTGAGATGGGGCGTAATGAAATCATTCCGCTCCAGCATCTCCCGCGGTATTTCGGCATAGCGGCCTTCGTCCGGTTCCAGCAGCGGCAACTGGCCGAGGAAAATCATGAAGAAAAGACCGAACACGACCATCAGAACAGCCATGTCCCTGACAGCGTTACCTTCCTTTTGCACGAGAAAACTGGTTACTGCATTCATGGGCATCGAAGTCCTTTAGCTGCGCACACAGATTGATTCATCACTAAAAACCGCCGGCGAGTCTCCTCCGGCGGCACGCATCACGATACAGGAATTATTATTCTCCGTCAATTCTCGCAGCCGGTTTTTCCCTGCGGATCAAATCCAGGGGCTCAACGTGGAAGGGAACCCGCAAGCGGATTCTGTGGTTCGGATGGGCAACCCTAAGCGGGTACTCACTGCTTTCCGACATCATTCCCGCCAGGGAAAAATGGTGCGCAGACATTCCACGGCCGATAAACTCCACCTCATCGTCAGCGTTTACCCTGTTGCGCACCTCGATAATGATAGAGCCGTCCCCGGCAACTTCGGTGACAACGCCGACAAATTCATGACTGCGCAGATAGCCGGTATGGTACTCATGGTCTTCCTGCCCCGGCGAGCCGAGCAGAAAGCCGGTGGTATAGCCGCGATGACTGATCTTCTTCAACTCATCCAGCCATTCTTTTTTCACCACGAAAGCCTCGGGATTTTCGCGGTAGCGGTCCAGCGCTTCGCGGTAGACCCTGACCACCGAGGCAACATAATTGATGCCCTTCATCCGTCCCTCGATTTTCAGCGAATCGACCCCCGCCTTTATCAGACCAGGCAGGTACTCCAGAAGACAGAGATCCTTGGAATTGAAGATGAACGTGCCCGCGTCGCCCTCCAGGACCGGGAAATAGGCGCCGGGGCGCTGCTCTTCCACCAGCGCGTACCCCCAGCGACAGGGATGGGCGCACTCGCCCCGGTTGGCGTCCCTGCCGGTCATGACGCTGGAAAGCAGGCAACGGCCCGAATAGGAAATGCACATCGCCCCATGGACGAAGACTTCCAGTTCCATGGCCACATGCGCCTTGAATTCGCGAATATCAGTCAGGGCAGTCTCCCGCGCCAGGTT
>JAQUHN010000056.1 GCA_028683555.1 Geobacteraceae bacterium
GATCTTGTCGAGGCTTCCCGTTGCCTGGAAATAGGTGGTGATCAGGCTTTTGTTTTTTCCGGTCAGAACCCAGCCCAACACCGGAATATGGCTGACCACCTTGTCAATGGTCTGCAGCGGCTTGACCCCCACCGTTACGTTCATCTGTTCTTTCACCAGGTCGAATTGACCAATCATCGAAATATTCATGGCATTACTGTCGATGAACAGGTCGTCAGTGGTCACCAGACCGTCCCGCAAAGAAAAGGAGGCGTTGATCTGGTTGTAGGGCATGCCGTCGGAAACCATGTCCGGAAGCTTGAACTTGAACAACTGGGACACGTTGAGAATGGAAAATAGCTTGGAAAGAAGCGAGAATTTCCGCAAAGTTCCCTTCTCGCAGTGGAGCCGGAGATTCCCCAACGAGGTTGCTTTGACCTGATCGAGGGTATCCCCCTTGGCAATCAGATCTCCTTCAAGAGACATGGTGCCGGTCAGTTCGCGGTTCGTGCCGAAAACCTGAAGCAACTGGGCTGCCGAGATATTTTGCAGGCGCAACGAAGTCTGGTAACGGGGACCTCCCGTGGCGCCGAAATCGACCCTGCCGTTACCGGCGAATTCGCCCCCCAACAGGGTGCAGGTAGCCTTCTCGACATAGAGAATCTTCTGCTCGAGATGGACGTCCGAGCGCAGCTTCCTGAACTCCACCTGGTGAAACCTGCCGGCAGCCGCCTTCACGGTTGCGGTGAAAGAGCCTCTGCCGGCGCCGCCTTTGGCATCCTCGCCCCGATCGAGAGTTGCCAGCAGCCCGACATCCGCCATATCAAGGTAGTCCGCATCAAGCTCCAGATCAACCCTCGGATTCCGCATACCCCTCACCGTCCCGCTGGCACGAATGATCGAGCGGTTGATCCGACCCGAAAGGGATTTTATGGACAACCTGTCCTCCTGGAGGGAAACGGAGCCCTTAACCTGCTCCACGGCCACCTTGTCCGCCGCAGAACGAAAACCCAGATCGGCCAGATCAAGGGAAGGAGAGGAAAAATCGAGGCTCACCTCCGGAGCGGCAAATCCTGACAGGACTCCGCTGCCGGTAATGGTGGAACTGCCCAGCCGGGCGGTCAGCTTCGAAGACTTCAGCGATTCGCCGCTGAAACCAACCGTGCCGTTGATATGTGTCAGGGCCTTCATGGATGCCGACGGTTTGAAGGAGGCCCCGGTAAGGGCTACCTCTCCGCCGAGCAGCGGACCATCATCCCCCTCGCCGCCCGCCGTACCATGAATGGACAGGTGGACCTTGCCGGCAGGCTGATACTTTGCAAGGCGCGGAAAGCGGCTCGCCACTCCCTGGAGCGGAATAATGTTGGACCGGACAGTGAACGACAGGGGACGATCTTTCCCGGCCAGATACTCGGCGGAACCGGTGACCACCATTGGCATCATATCAACACGGAATGTCGACACCTTGGCCCCTTGCTCACTGAGCAGCGACTGAAAGAAAAGGTGGTTGGCAATGCCGGCCTGTTTCGCCAGCAGATCGCGATAGGAGTAAGCCGCGCCGGAAAGGTCCCAGCTGCCGGACAGCGAATAACCGGAAGTGGGGCCTTTGCCCTGCAGCGAAAGGGTCGAATCTCCATTGAAACCGAGGATTTTTTTCTTTTCCGTACCGAGCAGCCAGTACACCTCGGCCGGGCTCGGCTTCATGGTCATGCTGAAGGGGTAGCTGCAAGGCGTTGTCAGCGGATAGTCGGTTATCCTGCCGTCGAGGGTAAAGGGCGAGCTGCCGAAACTGCCCTGCATGCCGGTAAGAATGAAGTCCTTGCCCTGCATTGCCAGGTTGCCCTTGATGCTGTTAAAGGTCGGTACCTCCGGTCCGTAGCTGACCAACCCCTTGTCCACCGTGCCGCGAATGGCTAGGACATTGTAGTTGGTCCCCTTCTCCATATGGGCGATCTGGCTGACGCGGCCGATGAGACTGCCCTGCTCCAACTGGTAGGTCCCGCCTTTAATGTGCTGTTCGATATACTGGGAAGCGTCATCGGCAATGACGCCATAGGGAATGTACCCGGCAAAGTCTTCCAGGCGGAACAAAGAGGTTTTCGCCCGGGCCTCAATGAAGATGTCGCCGCTCGGGATGTCCTTCAACGCACAGCTGCCTTTCACGTTCAGCGCATCCACGTTCAGGTTCAACGACTTTACCGTGATATCCCGTGGCGTCAGCTCCATGTCGTAGGTGAAGGAAAGGTTCTTCGGCGTCAGGACCGCATGGAATATCTGCGGATAGTCGAAGCGGAGGCCGCGGATCTTCAACGAGCCGTCGGACGTGAATTCGGTGAGTTTCCCCTTGAAGGTCGAGTCAAGCTCCAGCCTCCCGAGCACCTTGCGGAACGGAACGTAACGGGCATAATAGTCCCAGAAATGATCGGCAACCAGGTTTTTGGCCGCCATGGTACCCTCAAAAGATGTTTCCAGCAGCGGTTTGCCCTTTGCCGACGGGGTCAGCGTTCCGTTCAGCTGTATCTCGCCGGGATTCGTACCCTGCAGAACAGTGGCCGAGAGCTTGAAATCGGTAGGTTTGCCGCGAACGAAACGGCGGATGGCAAGATCGATCCCATCGAGAGTTGTCACCACTTCCCCCGGCCCGGCACCACGATCGGCAAACCTGAGCCTGCCGTCCTTGACCCTGATTCCGCGGATCTGCAGCGGGACCTCCTGACCGGTACCCTCGAGGAGATCGCTGATGTTGAAGACACCGGAGTTGTCCCGGCTCAGCACGGCGGACGGTTTTTCCAGCGTAATTCCCCGCAGCACCAGCCGCTTCTCCAGCAGTGGCAGCAGGGCAATCCGGAAGGTCAGCCGGTCCGCGGTGAGAAAGGGCGCCGAGCCGTCTTTTTCCATGATCACGATCTTGCGGAAGGTAAAGATCGGCGTCAAGCGGAAGGAAAAGTCGCCGCTTTCGTAAATGACCCGCCGGTGCAGGCTGTTTTGCAGCGTTTCGAGGATCTCGGTCTTGTAGTTCTCCAGGTGAAGCGCTTTCTGCAGGATAAAGCCCCCCACCCCCAGAAACAGCAACAGTATCGAGACAAGGGAGAGCAACAGCAGTCGCCGGGACCGGATCTTGGTTTTTTTCGCTGTGGTCATGGAAAATTCTCTCGTGTGCCTTTACCCTGCCAGGAGGGAATCAAGGAGCGGGACGATTTCTGCGTCCAGAATGCGGGATAGATAGCCGGCAAATTCTTCCGGCAGCGGCGCAAAAATACTGACCACAGTCCCACTGACGGGATGCGGGAAAACAAGCCGATAGGAATGCAGGGCGTGACCGGCCAGGTCGCGGATCTTCTTGCCGCCATAGCGCCGGTCGCCCATTACCGGGTGACCGAGTGCCGCCAGGTGCCGGCGGATCTGGTGAGACCTGCCGGTAACCGGGGTTACGGACAGGATCGAGACCCCTTTGCGGCTGCACAGGGTACGGTATTCACTGCGCGATTCCTTATCGTCCAGGGGAAGATCGATGACGCCGGAATCCGCCGTCCTGCCCGTTACCACGGTCAGATAACGCTTCGCCACCTGTCCTTCCTGGAACAGCTTGCCGAAAGCTCCGGCATTTGTGGAGCTTTTCGCCATGACCACCAACCCGGAGGTTTCCCGGTCGAGACGGTTTACCGGGTACAGCTTGATCTGGATACCGCGGCGGGCGAAATACGCAATCCCCGCATCAACCAGGTTGTGACTGCCATGTTCGGCGGAACGGTGTACCGACAGGCCGGCGGGCTTGTTGAAGACCGCAACCTCATCGTCCTCGTAGAGGATATCGGGGCCGTTTGTGCGGGGGACAAGCAGCGCCTTTATCCGCGAGGACTCCTTGAGGCCGACCGTATCGGCAAGCTTCAGCAAAGCATCCGGAGCGGCGGCTGCGCCGTTGAGGGTGACGCTTCCGCCCTTGAGCAGCTGGCGGATATACGACAAAGAGGCCGTAGGAAGGATAGCGCGCAAAAAACTGTCCATCCGGCGGCCGTGATCGGCAATGCTAGCGGAATAATTTATCATGCCGTCAGTATACCCTGTACCGCATTCCTGTCGCAAGTTCTTCGTCGAAACCGCCACTTTCTGCAGGCTCGCCGAGCGGCGAGGCCAGGATCCGGCCTTGCCCGGTTCGGTAAAACCGGGGACAGCAGTCCGTCACAAGGGGCGTTCGATAATCTCGCGCGGGATCCGCTGCATGTTCGGCTCGGCCAGGGCGATAATCTCGGTCGCAGCAATCTTCCACACCCCCGCCTCCTTCTGCAGGCGGAAAGAACGCGTTACGAAGCGGGTGCCGAAGCCCTCCACCTCGATGCCGAGACGGGCGTTAAGCTGCACCGTATGTGCATCGACATAGACCAGCGAAACGTCCTGGATCTTCTCCCAGCAGCAGGCCGGACGTCGGGCGGAATGGTTGAGCTGGTCGACGAAAGACCACTGGTCGGGGCCGCCAGCCGTGAGGGTGCGCTCGTAGAGGGCATCGTAGCTCCGATCCCGCCAGAGGTCGAGGATCTCCTCGAAGCCGCGTCGCGCCTCGGCCGTGATCTGCGCCCGATCCGCACTCGACTCGCCGGCCCAGGAAACACCACCGAAGAACATGACCGACAGCACCATTACCAACAGGACCATTTTCTTCACCAAAGCACCCCCCTGCACCTGCCCCCAAGGACAGGTTATTTTCCGGCAAAATCCTGCCAGTTCCGCCACAGTTGCTCTTCCAACTCGGCCACGGTCATCCGCCTGATCTCCGCCACCTTCGCCAGGATTTTCAGCAGCAGCTCCGGCATGCCTATTTGCTTTGCCCGCCATTGGTAGCCGCCAGGGTTGTCCGTCTCCAGCAGGATGCGGTCCAGCGGCAGGATCTCGGCAATGGTGTGCGGTATCACCGGACTCAGCACATCGACGCCGAGCGTGAAGTAGCAGCCGGCCGCCAGGTACGATTCTATCAAGTCTACCGGGCCGGCATACCAGTGGATAATCGAGGGAGCGATCCGGTAGCGCCGCAGCATCTCCAGCACCTCGCGCTCGGCGCCCCTGACATGCAGGTTCATCGGCTTCGCCAGGCGCTGGGCCCAGGCGCAGTGATACTCGAACACCTTCACCTGGCCGGGATAGCGTTCCTTGTCCTTCACATAATGGAAATCCAGTCCCGCCTCACCGATAACCGGCGTTTCCTGCAGGTAACCGTCAAGTTCATGCAGCGTATCCGTATAGCGCCAGGCCTCCCAGGGATGGATGCCGAAGGTCGGGATGATAGGGGAGCACGATCGGGCGATCTGTTTCGTTTTCAGATAGGACGGCACATCCATGGCGACCGACATGGTCACAATGCGGTGCCGCTCAATCTGGCCGAGGGCTTCCTTCAACTCATCCGTGTACCAATCGATGTGGGCGTGGGCGTCAACCAGCATGCTGTCTCCTCATGGGCGGAAACCGGGGCAACTGTCAAATGCCGTCGGTTTTTTGGGCAGGTCGTAAGTATTGGGACCTCTGCTCTTTTCATCTTTTCGAAGTTCGGAGTTGCAACTCTTATTTCTGCTTTTTTATCCTCAGGATTATCGTATAAGTCCCGTCCGTATTGTGGGTGGAGGCGGCCTCGCCGGAAACTCCGGCATACGCTCCCGTACCTCCTGTAACGGTTACCGGCGAGGTCCCTTTATCCGTCTCAGTACCTGCAAGGGTTATTCTTCCGTCATGCATCGTGAGCGTCCATTGGCATTCGGACACTTTAGCGGAAACCGTGCGGATGCAGAAACCGTTGCTCGTTCCGATAGTCTTTTTCGCCGTGTCCATGAGCGGTTCGTGCCATGCGGTGATATCCCCGGGCGAGCTTCCCTTAACCCCCAAATCGACCACCGTCGTCTTCCCCTTGGCGGTGTCCTCGATAACCGTCAGTACCGTCCAGTTCTCTTCAGAGCGAACCTCCGAAGCTAAAACAGCCAGTGACAGAATTCCGACAACAACCAGCACCATTGTTCCGCGAATCTCTTTTTCTCCTTTCTTATGAATAACGTAGGGGCTTCCTCTTTGGACACGCAAAGGAAGATTTCGGGGCAGGTTTGCCGGCTTGCACCCTTGATGCTCTTGAGCACGATTGCACCATTGCAATTCCGGCCCCATCGTTCCAGCTCAAAACTACTGTGTGTTGACCGTGATTTCCCCGCTCTTTATTTGAGCGGCAGCCGCATCCGCAGCGGCCTTGTATGGTTCGACGGCAGGGTTCGAAGCCGCATAGCCGACGCCATCGCGGAGTAAATCGAAATTCTGCACGCCGGTCAGCGGCGAACCGGCAACCACGCCCTTGATCACATCATATACGGCCACATCGACCCGTTTTATCATTGAGGTAAGAATAACATCCCTGACCATGACCAGGGACGGTTCATTGTACTGGTCAGTGTCAACACCGATCGCCCACAGACCATTGTCCGGCCCGCCTGCGGCTTTGACCGCCTGGATCATCCCCAGACCGGAAGCTCCGGCTGCAGCGTAGACAATGTCAACACCCCCGGCAATCATCACTTCCGTTGCGTTCCATGCCTTTTCCGGCACGTCCCAAACCGTAACGTCACCGACTGGCCCCAGGAACACCGACTCCATCACGACATCCGGGTTTACCGACCTGGCGCCCTGGACATAACCCGCATCAAACGCCTTGACCAGATCTATTTCCATCCCCCCTATGAAGCCGATCCTGCCGGTTTTACTGGCAGTGGCAGCAATCACGCCAACGAGGTACGAACCCTGTTCGGCCGCAAAGACCAAGCTGGCTATGTTCGCTCCGGCAACGGTTGAATCAATTATGGCAAACGTCGTCTCGGGAAATTCCCTGGCGACAATATCGAGCGCGGCGCTGTAGGTATAGCCGACGGCAATGACCGGGTCATAACCGCTTGAGGCCAGCCGGCGCAGAATCTCCTCGTACCCGGCATCCGTCTCGTTCTCGTCGGGAACAACTTCCATGATTTTGCAGCCAAATTCCTGCTCGGCCTTCAATAAACCTGCGTAGGCAGCATCGTTAAACGAACCGTCACCCTTGCCACCGGAGGCGTAGACCATACCCACCTTGATCTGGGCAATCGGCGTCGCGTCCTGGCCGGTACACGCTGCAAACATCAGTGCGGCAGCAGCCAGAACAATAACATAGAAGATAGCTTTAAGCATGCGGTTCTCCATTCCTGAATTATTGACCGTCAATTTCTTCTGAAGTGAAGAATGGAGACCTGCCCCCCAATCTTCGTGAATTAACTCCTGACTCCCTCATGCTTAATGATCTGAAGCTCGGCTTAATATTTACGCGTGATTCCCGGATCTTTCTTGGCAGACTTAATGTAGCGACCAAAGGCCTTATCCTTTTTTCGCTTTTCAAGATACGACAGATCATGAAACTCTGCTTCACTCCTCAGCTTGATAAAGTTCTGATAGTGTGCCTGATCGAGACTCCCCTCCTCAAGTGCACGCAAAACGGCACACCCTGGTTCATTAGAGTGAGAGCAATCACCATATTTGCATTTTGATGCCAACGCATGGATAGCAGCAAAGTTGTCACCCATTCCTTCCTCAGCTCCCAAAATGCCAAACTCTCGCATGCCCGGGTTATCTATCAGCATCGCACCATTATTCAATAGTATGAGCTCGCGACGCACCGTCGTATGCCGTCCCTCGCCGATGCCACTTACCACGTTGGTCTCAAGGACATGACGGCCAATCAACTGGTTGACCAAGGTACTCTTGCCAACCCCTGATGAACCTAAGAGGCAGTAGGTTTTTCCGCATTGCAGAATCTCGCGCACCTTGTCGACACCTTCACCGGTGACGTTACTAAGCGCGATTACCTCCGAATGTATTCCCGCAGTTCCGATTCTATCCATTAGTTGTTGGAGAATTTCAGGACTGACCAAGTCTGTTTTTGTAAGTACTATGACAGGATGCACATGCCCGTCTCTTACCATGACCAAGTACCGTTCAAGTCTATTAACATTGAAGTCGAAATGACAGGACTGGACTATTAAGGCCACGTCGATATTCGAAGCAATCATCTGGAATTCAATGTTATCTCCTGCAGCCTTGCGACGAAGAAATGACCTTCTCGGGATGACGTCATGAACTATTCCAAACATGTCGGAACTGCTGTATTGAATGCATACCCAATCTCCGACACAAGGAAAATCACTTCGTTGCTCGGTCATGTACAGGAAACGGCCGGCAAGCTTTGCGCGAAATTCACCAGACGCATCTAATACAACAAGTTGATCGCGATCAACAGCAATAACACGTGCAAGACGGTGTTCTGCCAAGCCCTTTTCATGTGCTTTTGCAGCAAACCATTCATCCCAGCCAAATTGATTTAGTTGTTCAGTAGCAAAGTTCATTTAACATGCCTCAAGTCTATTGATTCAATTTCTTGCCAACGGGCCGGGAGATCACCTGACGGCTTTTTGGTCAGGTGCATCTTCCTTGTCAGCTGTCAGCTTCATATTCTTATAGAGATCGCGCATTGCTTTAAGATAACAGAGCGGCAATACGCATGAACAAAAGTTTTTGGGTTCATTCTGCTTTCAGCAGCTTCTTTTCTTTGAAATGCCTTTCCACTTCCTCGCCATTCTCCACCGTAAAACCGATTTCAACCCACTGGCTCTTCAGCTTGGCAAAGAATATCCTGTCCCTTTTGGGGCGCCTGGCATCGCAGGGAAACCAGGTTTTTAAATTTCCGGTGCCGTGGATTCTCCACTTGCCATTCCGGATAGTTGCTTTCTCAACCGTTATCCAGGCAATATCGGCCAAGAGCACTTCCTTGCTCTTTCCGGTCGGGAAATAGTAGTGCGCGAAGATGATTTTGTCCCCGGATATCGAAATCAGGCTGTCCTGGTAGATCATGCCGATTCACTTCCTTTTGTTTTCAACAATGTCCCTTGCCAGTTTGAAACGTCTTTTCCTGAAAAGCAGGGCATAAACGTGGGTGTTCCTAATTCCATCAGCCGCAGAGAGACCTGCCAGGTTTTCAAAACCTGGCAGGTCCGGTCTATTCTTCAGCCTATCCTTGCCAATCCATGTTCACATGCTGCCCCTCGGCAAGGTAAGGCGTGCGCGTAGCCAGTTGCTCCCGGCGCCCGGCAAGGCGCCGGCAATCGCGCCAACGGCGAGGAAAATTGCCGAGAGAATGAAACGTCAGCTGCCTGTGTACCGCCGAGTGGTTAGGTACTCTGATTGGAAAGTACAAATAACAGCTCATCGAAACACTGTTGTTCCGTTTTACCTGATGTATCAATCACAATTCGGCTTCTTGTCCAGTCATCGTACTCACGACAGTCCACTTCGTGCCATTCAGGACATTTAAGACCAGCTACCGACGGTTTTCGCAACTCAACCCGTTGACGATGTTCATTTCTGTTGGAGCAAACGATTACAATATTGACGTGATTCGCTTCAGCCTTTTGAGCTACTGCCTCCCACTCTTCTCTGGTCAATTTAATTGGATTACACGAGTCGGCAACCACGCTTACACCAAGGCGAAGATTATCAGCGGCAATCCTGTATGCGAGGCGGTAGCCTTCGCCTTGAACATTGACGTTACAAAGCTCTCTCAGTGCCTGCTCGATGGTGTCAATCCGAAGATAAGCAGCCTCAAAATGAGTTGCGAGTCGTTGGCTCAGAGCTGTCTTTCCGACTCCTGGCAGGCCGGAAAAAATATATAGTGTGGTAATGTTCTTCATGTATTTATTACCTAACGCAAGGCTGACTGGTCCGGAGACCAATGAATTACCGTGCCTCATTGCCAACCGACTCCACCTGTTGCTGAGCATTATCACGGCTGTTCTCCAGCACGGCAAGCTCCCGATCATGCCGCCGACCAAGAAGTAGCTGTGCGGTCATGGCGCCGATAAAGGCGAGGAACATATCCCACTGGGTATCCCACGGGTCACCCTGGGTTCCGAGAAAAGCATCCGCCGCTTCCCCTCCCAGCAGCGCCGCCCACCACTCGACGAATTCATAACAGGCACTAACGGCGAGACAGACGCAGGTAACCAGGAAGAAGAGCCATTTCCCCGACCGGAGCGGCGAAGTCCTCAGCAGCACTTCGCGGACAACGATGGCGGGAACAAACCCTTGGGCAAAGTGGCCGAGACGATCGTAATGGTTGCGGGCAAGGTCGAACAGGTCCTGCACCCAATAGCCGAGTGGGACTCTGGCATAGGTGTAGTGCCCGCCGATCATGAGGATCAAAGCGTGGAGAAAGATCAACCGATAGGCAAGCGGCGTCAGGGGAAAGCGCTTTGCGGTAGCCAGCAACAGGGGGACGATGATCAGGACCGGCGCCACCTCCATCCACCAGGTGGCCAGGTCGTACGGTCCGATACCGGAGAGCGTCAGGAAAACAGCGCCAAAGAGCAGCAGCAAAATCTTTTCAGTTCTGGACATAGCGACCTTCTTTCCCGGCAAAGGGGAATACCGTGGAACAGAATGGTAGAGCGTGAACCATGGCAGTTGACTGTCGAACAACTACAGAGGTAAAGACGGGCAACGTTTTCTGGTTCCGCAGTACAAATAAAAAAACCGCCCGGTCAGCTATGCGCTGTCCCAAACGGCTTTATCAAGCAAGCGAAGCATTTTCCCCCGCCATCCTCTTTTTCCTCAATTCACAATAATAATGGCCAGCTAATCTTCTTCTACACCCTCGGTTAATATCCTGTCAACATCGGCGTGATTATTTAATTTGAATTAAAACCCGCGCCAGACCAGACCGCCCGGGACAGTTGGGGCCAGGTATCCATTTCACAAAATATCAAAGGTCGTCTTCTTCCGTTACATCCAGGTCGCAGACAAAGCTGTCCAGATCCATCTCTTCCAACAGATCTTCCGCTGTCGGGAATTGCGCCATAAATTTTTCGGACATTTCCAGCGCACCCGGTATCTGCAGTAAGCGCCGCAGGATCACATCGACAATCTGCGAGGGGTTCGTATGTGTCTTCATGGCCGAGGCTTTCTCTACACCCAGTTTTTTCACCACTTCTTCCACCGACAGCTTGCTGCCCCCCTGCTCATGAAGATCAATCCAGTCCCTGACCAAGACTTCCATGCCTTTTTCGAGATTCATATTCCCACCTTCTTTGAATAAGTTATCTGCCGGAGAACGGCAGTGACCATGGGACGAGGATTACAGCTCATATTTTCATATTCATGACATCCAGCACTTCTTCAAGCGTTTCAATGGCGATTTTTCTGGCGGAGGAAATACCCTTCTCAAGGACCTGTCGTATGTAATCGGGATTCTTTTCCAGCTCGGCTCTTTTCTTCCGCAGGGGCCGCAGATATTCATTCAACGACTCGGTAAGCACTCTTTTCAATACCCCGCCACCGCCATCGCCGATTTCCTCGGCTATTGCCTCGGGTGACTTTCCGGTGGACAACGACGTCAACATCAGCAGATTGGAAACTTCGGGGCGGTTCTCGGGATCATAGGTAATCACCCGGTCGGCATCCGTTTTGGCTTTTTTGATCAATGCGGCCGTTTCATCTTCCGTGGCGCAAAGCATTATCGCATTATTGCGGCTCTTGCTCATTTTCTGCGAGCCATCCAGACCAAGGATCAGCGAGCTCTTGCTCAGCAAGGGTTGCGGTTCGGGAAAAACCGGCTTGTTGGCGGCGAACCGCTCATTGAAGCGCCGCGCTATCACCCGCGTCAGCTCCAGGTGAGGCAACTGGTCCTTGCCGACCGGCACCACGTTGCCCTTGCAAAACAGGATATCCGCCGCCTGATGAACCGGGTAGGTGTACATGCCCGCATTGATCCGTTTCAGTCCGGCCGCCTGGATTTCTTCTTTGACCGTGGGATTGCGATCCAGCTCCGACATGGTCACCAGCGTCAAAAACGGCAGCAGCAACTGGTTCAGTTCCGGTATATGACTGTGCGGAAAGATGAAGGTCCTGTCATCGGGTTCGATTCCCGCGGCGAGATAATCGATGGTCAGGTGCCTGATGTTATCCGAAATCGCTTCAAAGGAGTCACGGTCCGTCAACACCTGGTAATCGGCGATGACAATAAAAGTGTGCACGCCCAGATTGTGCAGCCTGACCCTATTCTGGAGCGATCCGAACAGATGACCGATATGCAGACGACCTGTTGGCCGATCTCCGGTCAACACCCGGTATTTGGCAGGATTTTTGATTAAATCCTCCTCCAGTTTGCGGCTTCTTTCAACCGTGCTCTCATAGGTACCATACGTGAGTTTTTCCATAGTTCATCCTTACTGTAAATTATTGCTACAAAGATAGTGCGAAATCCGCAGGGAAACGTTTTTGTTTGTTTATGTATCGGCACTGAGCCAGCCCAACAGATCCCGAACCGGTCAGCTGCTTTCTCACGGCGACGAACTGCGATAGTAACCGCTGTTGGCCGAAGATGCAACTCTCAGCCGCTCTGGATTCCGCAATTTCCCCGCTGCCGCTCGGCCAGGCGGCATCAATGGTTCTGCGGACTGCTGACGGAGCCTTCGCCGTGCCCGGGCTTGCCATCTGCTCCGGAAACCAGGATGCAACCGTGCAAACATGGCTGGAGGTCCCCATGGTTACACCATGGCAATCCCCTGGCAACCCGTTGCTGGACCGATTCGACAGGTGCGAAGCCGGCTTACCTCTTGGCTGCCTTCCTGATCCTGAACCGTTCGGTAGCCGCTACCAGGCGCCGCTGGTCTTCATCAGTTTCGGCAACAAGTTCCGGCACCAGCACAGGGCGGCCGGTGGCATCCAGGGCAACAAAGGTAAGATAGGCTGAAGCAGTATGCCGTACTTCGCCCGTCAACAGGTCCTCCGCCTCTACCCTGACCCCCACTTCCATGGAAGTCCTCCCGGCACGATTAATACTCGCCCGCAGCATTACCAGGTTGCCGAGGAAAACCGGCCAGTGAAAATCGAGCCGATCTATTGAAGCCGTAACACAATTTTTGCCCGTATGCCGCGATGCAACAACATATGCCGCATTATCGATCAGTTTCATGATTGTTCCGCCATGGACACTGCCGGCCGGATTCGTATCAGCCGGCAACATGATCTGGGCGAGCACTACGCTCGAGTCGGAAACTTTCTTTGTCTTACCATCCATTGTACTTCCTCCGATGAATTGCCCTGAATGGTACCGTCAACACCACGACAGTCCGGTTACCTTTGACGATACGTGTGCAACCATTTGATGTATAGCGTTCTGTGACTAAAAAAAGAAAGGTATCAGGACACGAAGCCTTGATTTTTTGGCAACTCCCGCCAGTGCGGCCAACAAAAAAAGCCGCCGGCCAGCTGCGAGCTGTCCCAAACGGCTTTACCAACCAGACAAAGCTTCTTCCCTCGCCATCTTTTCTTTCCCCACTTCATCATAACAATGACATATCAATCCTTTTTACACCCTGCTGTAAGAATCAGTCAACATCCGCAATGATTATTTCCCTTCTTTCCCTGCGAAAACTTAACACAATACCTGCCAGACAGGCTCCTCCAGTCCTTAGCGGCAAGAGCAGCCTGTCCTTTTTTGTCAGCACATCTCATCGATTCATCACGTTTCAGCTTTTTGGATAATGTGCGAAACCACCAAAGTTGACCGAAGCACCCCCAAGTCTGACACCTTGTCCTTCCAGGCCCCACCTGATCCTGTTCCACCCTTAACGCAAACCGCCGGTTCTTCTCCCAACTCCCGATACTATCCACTTGCCTGAAAAATTCATCCGCTTTATAGTGCGGTAATCCATAGACTTTGTCTCTTGAAAATAATCCAATCTCACTTACTATTTTGATTGGCTTCTCTTCTCCGACACGGGAGGGTGGTAGCGATTCCTTGCAAAGGGCCTTGTCATGAAACAGCAGATCAAAGCACGCATCGTGACCAGCGTAATCACACTTTTCCTCATCACCGCTCTTGCGGTCATGGTCAAATATATCCTGCTTGACAATTTCCGTCAGATGGAAGAGCAGCAAGCGCTGCAAAACATTGAGCAGGCATCGTCAGCAATGGCAAATGAACTGGATTCCCTGGGTAAAGAGGCATCCGACCGGGCACGGGAAAACAACGCCTCTGCCTTCATGCAAAACCCGACGCCTGATTTCATTGCCAGGAATCTTCCTGACAACACCTTTTCCTTCCACAAAATATCGATGATCATGTTCGTCTCGCCGTCCGGCAAGACGGTGTACAGCGCCGAAGTCCTTCCGGACAAAGGAGAAACCCGCCCGATAGCCGAGGAGACGGCCGCTGTTCTGGCACGGAAAGCGTTGCAGTTGAAATCCGCCGGCAGCGGCAACGGCGTGGTATTGCTTGCCGAAGGTCCGATTCTCTTCGCCTCCCGACCAATTGTCGATGCTGCAGGAGAAAAACCGGCACACGGTTTTCTGCTGCTGGGACGCCGAATCGATGCCGAGTTGCTGGCGGGCATTTCGCTGATCACGCAACTGCCCGTTACGGTACAACCGCTGAATACCGGCGAAATCCCGCCAGATTTCCAGAAGGTGCTGCGCGAACACCAGATTGATAAAAAACCGCACGTAATGGCGACCGACAGCAAGCAAATCGCCGGCTACAGCATGCTGCGGGACATATCCGGCAGCCCCGCACTGATCATGAAAGTTACGGCCGACAGTAAGCTCTATGCCCAAGGCCTGACAGCAGCCCGCTACTTTATGCTCTGGTTTTCCCTGGCCGCCCTGGTGGCCGCCCTGATCATCAATATCCTGTTCGACAAACTGCTGCTTACCCGGCAAAAAGGAGAAGAAAGCGAGGAAAAATACCGCTCGGTGGTAAACCAGGCGACCGAAGGCATTGTCATAATCGATGCAAACGACAAGCGGATCCTCGAAAGCAACGACGCATTCCAGAAGCTGGTCGGCTGCCAGCCGGATGAATTCAGCGGCAAGCAGATCACTGATCTGTTTTTTGACAGTGACACCCCTTCCATCGATCACACCATACTGCACCTGCTGAAAGGCAAACGTGACCTGAAACTGCGCCGCACGGACGGCAGCCAAGTCGATGTCGAGATATCCGCCAGCTTCATAGCGCATCACGGCAACGATGCGGTCTGTTTCATGGTGCACGATATGACCGAGCGGAAACGCTTTGAAGAGCGTCTCGTCTACGAGGCGACCCACGATACGCTGACCAACCTGCCGAACCGCAATCTCCTCAACGACCACCTGGATCGTGCGCTCGCCTTTGTCAAGCGGCACCAACAGAACCTGGCTCTTTTACTGCTCGACCTGGACAACTTCAAGATCGTCAACGACACCCTCGGCCATTCCGCCGGTGATCGTCTGCTTGAGGAAGTCGCCGCCCGCCTGCTGCAGTGCGTCAGGAAGTATGACATCGTCGCCCGACTGGGCGGCGACGAATTCGTCATCCTCATGTCGGGCATCCGCGACAACAATCACGTCATTTCGATTGCCGACAAGGTCGTTGCGATTTTTTCCCAGCCATTCCAGATCATGGAACACGAGATGTTCATCACCGTCAGTGTCGGCATCGCGATTGCCCCCGAAAACGGCGACAAGGCGGAAATCCTGCTGATGAATGCGGATACGGCAATGTACCATGTCAAGGGCAGCGGCAAAAACGGCTACGAGTTTTTCAACGAGGACATGAACGCCAGGATAAGTGAGCGGCTCGAACAGGAAACCAAGTTGCGGCGCGCCCTTGAACGGGATGAGTTCTGCCTCCATTACCAGCCGAAGATCGACCTCGCCAGTGGAACGATTGTCGGGATGGAAGCATTGATTCGCTGGATTCCGGAAAAGGGCCGGATCATACCGCCGCTGGACTTCATTCCGCTGCTCGAGGAGACCGGACTCATCGTGCCGGTCGGCGAGTGGGTCATCCGCGAGGCGTGCAGACAGAACCGGGAGTGGCACCTGGCAGGCATTGAGAACCTCGTCGTCAGCACCAATATGTCCGCGCGCCAGTTCTATCAGGCAAATCTTCCGGAAGTTATCGCCCAGATTCTCCGCGAAACCTCGCTTGAGCCCAGGTATCTGAAAATCGAGCTGACGGAAAGCATCGTGATGCAAGACATCGATGTGGCTGTCGGGATACTGAAACGTTTAAAGGAAATGGGACTTTCTCTTTCCATCGATGATTTCGGCACCGGCTATTCGTCGCTCGCCTACCTGAAGCGATTCCCGGTCGACGAACTCAAAATTGACAAATCGTTCGTCAATGGTCTGGAAACGGACGCAAATGATTCGACCATCGTCAATACCATCATCTCCATGGCTCACAGCATGCAACTGAAGGTCGTGGCGGAAGGGGTGGAAACCGCGGGCCAGCTGGAATTACTGCGCGAACGCCGATGCGAGGAAGTTCAGGGATTCTATTTCAGCAAACCCCTGACCGCCCGCCTTTTCGAGGAAAAGATGCGCTCCATAATCAATATGCCGCTTGAGCCTTTGGCCGTCGAGTGATGCAGATGAGGAAACGCATCACGGAGGCGACAACATGACCGATCACACCAAACAGCGCATCGCCGTCGTCGGCGCCACAGGCCAGGTGGGCATGGCGCTTTGCCGTGGGCTCCACCGGCTGGGCCATGAAGTGCTGGCCGTATCGCGTGGCAGGTCGGAGAGCAACCGGCAGCAGCTCGAGGCTCTCGAAACGCTCGGCATATCGCCGGTCTTTCAACCGGACCTGAAAAATATTGACCGCATGGCCGCGATTCTTTCCGGCTGCGACGTGGCAGTGGTGGCGCTTCGCGCCAATGCCCGCCTGGTACGGGAGCTGGAGCCGCCGATCCTCGAGGCGGCCCGCCTGGCACAGGTGCGGCGCTTCGTGCCCGATGAATTCGGCACCCACACCAAGGCCCTCGAATACGGCGTGGGCACGCTCTTTGACGCCAAGAAGGAGTTCCAGGAACGGGTCTTTGCCTCGGGCCTCGAGTGGACGCTGGTGTTCCCGGGCGGCATCTTCGACTATTTCCTGCCCAACCTGCGGCTTTTCGAGCGAATCACCACGTTCGGCAACCTGCAGTGCACCTTTCCCACCCACTCGATCGAAGATATCGGCACCATCAGCGCCAGAATCGTGACCGATCCGCGCACCGCCAACAAGGCGGTCCAGCTGTACGCCAATGTGGTAACCCAGGAACAGTTGGTGAACGAGCTGAAAAGAATCTGGCCGGACTACTCTTTCGAGGTCGAGCACGTACCGACCGAAACGATTCTCTATTTGAAGGAGCACGGCGATCCAGCCCGGGTCTCTGCCAAGGGCGGCTCCGAGCCGGACCGGGAGCGGCACGGCATCAATTACGCCACCTATGTGCTCTGCCGATTGGCCTGTCTGGACGATCCGGACACCCTTAATGCCAACGACCTTTATCCGGACCATGTGTACCAAAAACCGGAACAAGCACTGGCTGACCCGCAGTTTGTATTCGGCACCCCCCGACCAACCGGCTGACCAGGAAAAACCGGAGTTTCGCCATGTTCCGGCCGGTAAAACGTCCCGCCAGCCGGATTTCAGGTGTTTGTCTATGCGTCGTATAGCAGATCCACTTTACATGCCCGGCAGTGGCCTGACGGCGGAGGAAATCTATGCGCAGGCTCTGCCGCTCACCGGCACGCCGGGGCAGGCATATGCGGAACGCAGATGCGTGCCGGCCGAAATTGCTGCGGCGGCGGGAGTCCGCTTTGACCCTGATTTCGCCGGTCGTCCGGCGGTTGTCGTACCGATGCGGGACCATGGGGGCATCCTCACGGCGGTGCACGGCCGCTATCTTCACGCGACACGATATCAGAACAAGATGCTGACAATCGGCACCGGCGGCGGCGCCGTGGCCATACTGAACGGCTGGCAGGCCAAGCCGCTGATCCTGGTGGAAGGACTGTTCGATGCGCTGTCGCTTGCCGTCTGCGGCTGGGCATCCATTGCGACGATTGGCCGGCCCATAGCCCGGCTGGCGGAGCTAGCGTCCGGCAGAATCATCTGGGCGGCTTTCGACACGGGACGCTCCGGAGAAACCACTGCGGCTGCGTACCGGAACCGACTGCCCGAGGCGGTCATGCACAGGCTGCCTCCGCCGCCCCGCTGCAAGGACTGGAACACCGCCCTGGTCAAACGCGGTCCTGACGTGGTGTCGAAATGGCTGCGAACACACCTGACAACGGGAGAGTAAAAGAGCATGGCTGAAATATACGTGAGTACCGATGTGGAGGTGGATGGCCCGATCCCGGGGCCCCATTCAATGCTCAGTTTCGGATCGGCGGCTTTCCTGGCCGACAAAACCCTGCTGGCAACTTTTTCGGCCAACCTGGAACCACTTGCCGGCGCATGCGGCCACCCGGACACGATGGCGTGGTGGGCGAAACACCCGGAGGCATGGCAAGCCTGCCGGCGGGATACGCGGGATCCCGCCGAAGCAATGACAGCGTATGTGGCCTGGCTGGACAGCTTGCCCGGCACGCCGGTGTTCGTCGGCTACCCTGCGGCTTTCGATTTCATGTTCGTCTACTGGTACCTGATGCGATTTGCCGGCCGCAGTCCGTTCAGTTTCTCGGCGCTGGATATCAAGACCATGGCAATGATCATGCTGAAAGTGGACTACCGTGCCAGCACCAAGCGGAATATGCCCGGGCGCTGGTTCGACGATGCGCCGCACAGTCACGTCGCCTTGGCTAGATCGGAAGAGCGTCGTTA
>JAQUHN010000057.1 GCA_028683555.1 Geobacteraceae bacterium
CGGAACGGATGTCGCTAAGGAGTCGGCCGACATGATTCTTGCCGACGACAATTTTGCCTCGATCGTCAATGCCATAGAGGAGGGTAGGGGAGTATATGCCAATATCAAGAAGTTTGTTGCCTATATCTTTACCAGCAATATGCCGGAGGCCTGGCCCTTTATTCTCCAGATAATGTTCAATATACCGCTGGCCCTGCCGATTATGCAGATACTGGCGATTGACCTCGGCACCGATATCGTGCCGGCTCTGGCGCTCGGTACCGAGCGCCCGGAACCCGGCATCATGGATATACCTCCGAGGAGCCTTGGCGAACGGCTCATTGATTTTCCGCTGCTGCTGCGGACCATGGTCTGGCTGGGAAGCATCCAGACGGCACTCTGTTTTTGCGGCTTCTTCTACCTCTATTGGTATTTCGGCTACAGTGATTATTTCCATCTGCCGCGACCAGACCTGGTGCCCTATGCGGAACGTCTGCTGACTCGTGACGGTTATGTCTATATTCTGGCTACCACGATTTTCCTTGCCAGTGTCGTGACAACTCAGATCGGTAACGCGTATGCCTGTCGTACCGAGCGTACCTCGGTTTTTACGATCGGTTTTTTCAGCAACCGCTTACTGCTGGTCGGGATACTGGTAGAAGTAACCCTGGTCTCTCTGTTGATGTATGTTCCTCCACTGCGCAGGATTTTCGAGCTTGCGCCGCTGCCGCTGCATTTCTGGGGGGTCATTTTTGCATTCCCGCCGGTGCTGTTTCTCGCGGAAGAGGCACGCAAAGCATTTTTGCGCCGGAAGGAACGCGGAAAAGCATTTACTGGAGGTGCCCAATGAGAATAATTATTGTCGGTTGCGGACGGATGGGCGCAGCCTTGGCCCAGGACCTGATCAGGCGCGGACATGGTGTGGCGGTGATCGACAAGGAACCTGCAGCCTTTGAACGACTTGTCCCCTGGTTTACCGGCGATACGGTTGCCGGCATCGGTTTCGACCGCACCGTTTTGCTGCAGGCGGGTATCGAAAGGGCTGACGGACTGGCGGCGGTTACCGATAGCGACGAGACAAACGTGGTAACTGCCCGGGCGGCGAAGCAGTTTTTCCGGGTGCCCAAGGTCGTGGCACGGCTGTATGATCCCCGCAAAGCGGAAATATACCGGCGGCTCGGTGTGCAGACCATTTCACAGGTGACCTGGGGAGTAAACCGGGTCGTTGAACTGCTCTGTTATTCGCGCCTCGAAACACTGATCAGCTTGGGCAGCGGTGAGGTTGATATTGTTGAAACCGAGCTTCCGCAGCTTCTGGCCGGCCGGCCGGTTGCCGAGGTAACGGTTCCGGGCGAAATAACTGTCGTTGCAATCAGCAGGCAGGGCAAGACCTTTATGCCGACGCCCAGTACCGAAATGCGTGAAGGTGATATGATTCACCTGGCGATCCTTGTCGCTTCCGGCGAGCGGCTGAAGGCTCTGTTGGGGCTGCATTAGTAGAGGGAGATGCCATGGAAGTAATAATTGTCGGAGGAGGAAAAGTCGGGACATACCTGGCCACGTTGCTGTCCGGCAGGGGGGAGACGGTGAAAGTGATCGAATCATCACGGGAAGAGTTCCCCTTGCTCATGCGGATACTGCCGCCCGGTTCCCTGGTCACCGGAAGTGGTTCGGATCCGGCGGTGCTGGAGATCGCCGGCATTCGCAGTGTGGATGTCGTGGCGGCGGTTACCGGATCTGACGAGACCAACCTGGTGGTGGCAGGCTTGGCCCGTTTCGAGTTCGGCGTACGGCGGGTCATCGCCCGAATCAATCACCCGGCGAATGCCTGGATGTTCACGCCACGGATGGGGGTGGACGTGGCCCTCAATCAGGCCGATCTGCTGGTTCACCTGATCCTGGAAGAAATGTCGGTTGGCGAGATGATGACCCTCCTGAAACTCCGCAAAGGAGAGTACTCGCTTGTTGCGGAAAAGGTTCACGGTAATTCGCCTGCGGTCGGGAAAACGATAGCAATGCTCAACCTTCCTGATGAGTGTGTTATCACAGCGGTTATCAGGAAGGGGAAACTCACCATACCGCGCGGCAACCTGGTACTGCATGCCGAGGATGAAGTGCTTTCCGTCATACACTCTTCCCGGATAGCTCTCCTTGCCGCTCTGCTTGGTGAAAAGGAAGGCGAGAAATAACCGTCAAACTTGAATTGTTTCATCCGGCGTGATATACACTCAAAGCTGGCGGTTGTATGCATTTGCGGCTGACGCACAGTCGAAGTGCAACTGCCCTGGCAGTTTCGGCGTCCTCAATCATGTTGCGCATGGTTGGCGGTCCATTTGAATATATTAAAGTAGGAGGTACGTATATGTGCATGCATACATCTGCAGGCCAGGATGATTTTCTCAGGGCGGTGGAAATCGGCCGGCCCCTGAATATTGTTAAACTTTTTCCCAATTCGAAGGCGCTTCTGGTCAGCGGCAAGGTCATCGACCGTGCCATGATTGCCAAGGGGAATGCCATTGCCATGGCGGCAAACGGCAGGAACTCGTTCGTGATCCGGGGGGTTCTGCGGGCTGCCCAGCGGGCCAATGCCGCTGTCATCATCGAGATTGCCAAGTCCGAAGGAGGCGCCAAGGCATACTGCGCCGTGAATTACTGGAACATTGCCCTGCTCGTGGACGCCATGTGCAACGAGATGGGCATTACCGTCCCGGTGGCTATCCATGCCGACCATTACGGGATCAAGAACGAGCAGGACATTGCCACCGCCCGGGTGGAGATCCCCAGCATGTTCGATGCTGGTATCACCTCCATCGCCATCGATGCTTCCCATCTTCCCGATGATCGAAATCTTTTGGCAAGCATCGCCCTGAACCCGTTTGTTCCAGCCTGGGCGGGCCTCGAAACAGAGGTGGGCGAGATCAAGGGGAAACAGGGTCTTTCCACCAGGGACGAGGCGCTGTTTCTGATTCAGGGACTGAACGCCCACGGCATTTTCCCCGACTGGATCGCCCTCAATAACGGCACTACCCACGGCATCGAGGCGAGCGACCAGGGTATCCAGGTGGATCTCACCGCGGATATTCACCAGGCTCTGGCAAAATACGCCGTTTCCGGCGCCCAGCACGGCACTTCCGGGAACAGTTCGGAAAGGCTGCGTGAGATTGCCGCCAGGACCCACACCACCAAGGCAAATGTCGCCACCGCTCTGCAGATGATTTCCTGGGGTCTCGAGGTGAATGATTACGGCAATGCCATCCTCGATGATAAGGGGCGCTTTATCAAAGTGGCTGGAGAGGGGATGTGCGACGAATTGTGGGCAGATATTGTCGCCTATGCCGATGTCAAGGGATACAAGCCGGGCGATTATAAGAACCTGAACCTGCCGTTCGAAAATCGGTTGCTTGCCCAGCCGCGGGAAATCCGCGAGCGCATGGCCGCAAGGGTGGAGGCTTTCGCCTACCGCATGATGACCGAGGTATTCAATGCCCAGGATACCGCTCCGTTGGCCGTCGAGGCTATCCTGAAGGCAGGTTCCGGTGATCTCGGGCCGAAAGCTTCGCGGCTGGAAGACCCGGCGGAATGGACCGAGTCACTGATTATCAAGAAAGGCGCAACCCTTGTTACGGACAAGGGACCGGCCGGTAACTTCGACGATTAGTGCCTGTACGGTAAATTCGTTCCATTTAATTCCGGTTTTTGATCCCTGGCTGCATTGTGGCTCTTCGGCTGAGCTCCGCTGTGTCTGCGTCGCCCCGCCTTGTCGGGAGTAAAACTCGTCGGAATTAATGCAGTGAACTAACGAGAAATGCCTTCATTTGCTACGAAACCTTTTCCTGAAAGAGCTGCATGAAAAACTATACCAACATTTTGCTTATCAAACCGGGCGCCGTGGGCGATCTGCTGCAGTTGACACCAGCTATCCGGGCGCTTGCTGCAAGGTTTCCCGCAGCCAGGATTACGCTCATGGTGGGTTCTTCCGCGGCTGCGACCATGTTTGACCTGAACCCTTATGTGCATGAGACGATCGTTTTCGATCGGAAGGGTGAGCATCGCTCGCTGGCGGGATTTCTGCGGCTCTGGAACCGGCTGCGTGCCGCCCGTTACGACCTGGTGGTCAATTTTCAGCGGAGTAATGTCAAGGCCTGGTTGCTGGCAGCCGCAGCCTTTCCCTGCCGTCTTCTCGTCTACCGGAAGGCACGCGGCAGAACCGTCCATGCCGTGGTTAATCACCTCGAAACTCTTGCCCCGCTCGGTATCGACCCGGAACTTTGCGATCTTTCCCTGGAGCTTTACTGCGGCCAGGAAGAGATGTCGTATGCTGATTCCCTGATTGATGATGCCGGACTCTCCGGCAAGATTCTCATTGCATTGAATCCGGGAGCCAGCAATCGTATAAAATGCTGGAGTCCGGAACGGTTCGCTATTTTGGCCGATATGCTCGTTTCGGAACTTGATGCGGGAATTGTGCTGGTGGGAGGCGCCAATGAACGTGATCTGGCCGAGCGGATCCTGGCCGGTATGAACAGCGCCCCGCTCGACATCCTCGGCAAGACGTCTCTGTTGCAACTGGGGGCGGTTCTCGATCGATGCGCTCTGCTGGTAAGCGGCGACACCGGCCCCTTGCACATGGCTACGGCAGTAAAGACACCGGTAGTGGCGCTGTTCGGGGCCATCGACCCTTTTCGCACCGGACCGGTCGGGGAAGGGCACCGTATTATCCGCCATGACGAACTTCCCTGTGTTCCGTGCATAGCCAGGTCCTGCGCCAACAAGGTGGATCTGGAATGTATGGAAAAAATCAGCCCTGTCGAAGTGTTTGATACGATAGTCGATATGCTGAAAGGCGCGGGTAGGTTGCCATGAGGGTGCTGGTGGTGAAGATGAGCGCTTTGGGTGATATCATCCATGCTTTGCCGGTTCTTGACTATCTTCACCAGGTAATGCCCGGTATTGAAGTGGATTGGGTCGTGGAGGAACCGTTCCGTGATGTCCTTGAAGGGAACCCCCTGATCAGCCGCCTGCACGTGGTGCGAACCAAGGTCTGGCGGAAGAAGCCCTTTTCAGTCAGCACCCGTCGCGAGATATGCACGGTCAGGGATACCTTGCAGGAGCGTGATTTCGACCTGGTGTTCGATATCCAGGGTAATCTGAAAAGCGGTCTCGTCGACTGGTTGACCGGTGCCGAAAATCGTGTCGGCTTTACCAAGGAAACTCTCCAGGAATCGATCAACCAGTTGTTTACCACCCGTCAGATCCCGGTTCGTCCCCAGGATTACCACATTACCGACCAGTACCTGCGACTGGTGAGCGTGTGTTTCGGAAAAGATTTCAGCAAGTTCAGCCTCTCTTCAGATATCTACACCTCACCCGAGGATGACGAGACCGCCCGTACCTTGCTTGCAACCCTGGCGGACGGATTGGTGTTTCTTTTTCATTATGGAACTACCTGGCAGACCAAATTCTGGTTCGAAGAGGGGTGGGTTCATCTTGGCAAGACGCTGCTGGAAACTTACCCGGACTCCACGATTCTCCTGTCATGGGGCAACGAGGCGGAACGGGCGGTGGTTACGGAAATAGCGACCGGCATCGGAACCGGAGCCAGGGTTCTCGATCGCTATCCGCTGAAGGGATTTACTGCTTTGCTGAAAAAGGTTGATCTGGTGGTGGGCGGTGATACCGGCCCGACACACATTGCCGCAGCGGTGGGTACACCAACCGTCTCCCTTTATCGGGCCAGTGACGGCAGGCGAAGCGGTCCCCGGGGCGCAATACACGTTATCGTTCAGTCGCCCCTTTCCTGTACCTCCTGTTTTCGCACTGAATGCGACAAGGACGATGCCTGCCGGCGCAGCATAACCGTGGAAGCCATGGCACGCGCCGTTGAAAAGGCTCTTGCCGGGTAATACCGGACGATCGTCCGTATCTGCAACTTCTTCCTGCCGACCATATTCTGAAATAATGAATTTCACGCCATTTTTATCGCAGCTTCAGACGTGTCAAAAGAATCCCGAGATATTTGTTGAGACAGTGTTCACGGGGCAGTGAACCGATTACCGGACGTTTGCGTGTCCCGAGGTGAGCCAGTTCTTCCTTGAGGCGGGAGTTGTCCTCGTGCAGTAGCCCATCGCGAAAGGTATAGATGGCATCCCTTTTTTTTCCGGCGAGAAGGTATACATAGCCAAGATTCAGGTAGTGCGTCGAGTTCCACGGCTCATTGACGAGCGCTTTGTTGCAGAGGGAAATGGCACACAGGTAGTCATTCTTCTCCTTTGCCAGACAATAGGCAAAATGAGAGAGAAGTTCGGGGCTGTCACCCAACTCATATGCCTCCTGAAAATGAAGGAGGGCAAAAGCCGTATTGCCCACCTTGAGAGCAGAAATGCCCTGATTTACCAGATCACGGAACTGATCTTCCATTGTTTTCTCCCCCTGTGATGCAAATCCTTACAATTCTCCGTTGATGCGGTCCGCACAGATTCAGGGTTGCCCCGAAATTCTCATGTCTCCCCCAAGGGCCATATACAGGGTCATGCGGTTGTTCAGCCGATTCAGACTGATTTCTGCCAGAGATGCTTCGGCGTTTCTTCGCTCTTCCTGTGCATCGAGCCAGGATTGCAGTCCGACGGCACCGGCGCGGTATTGTGCTTCAGCCAATTTTTCCGCCAGCGACGACGCTGCCAGGGCTTCATCCAGCTGGACTTTTTCCGTATCCAGTTGGACGTTATTCGAGAGGGCATTTTCAACATCGCGCAGGGCCTGGTAGAGAGTTTGTCGGAAATGTATTACCGCTTCCAGGTATTCCGTTTCCGAAACCTTGAGCGTTAGTGTCGTGGTGTTCCACTGCACAAACGGCAGAATCAGCCCGACGCCCAAAGATGCAAGGGGGTTTCGCAGTACGTCCGCCAGGCTGGTGCTTGCTGTTCCCAGGCTCCCGGTCAGGGTGAATGTCGGATAGAACGAGGCGCGCACCGCATCGGTTTGGGCCAGAGTTTCACGGAGCCGCAATTCCGCGGCACGCAGATCTGGTCGTTGGCTGAGCAGGTCGGCGGGAATGCCTGCCGCCACAGTCGGCAGCGGACCTTCCGGCAAACGGTCCATTTCCGGTGCGGAATTTTGTGGTGGCTGGTTGAACAGTAACGCCAGCGCATTTCTCGCTTCCATCCGCTGCTGGATGAGGCGGCTGAGATCAGCTCTTCGCGTTGCCAGATTTTGTCGGGCCTGGGCTGCCTCGAGGGCGGAAACAGCACCGGCACGGTGTTGTGCCAAGACAATTTGCAGGCATTTTTCTGCATAAGCGATACCTGCTTCGCTTAAGGTTACCCGCTGGTTCAGGTATGCTACCTGCCAGTAGGCCGCTGCCACAGTGCCGATCAGCGATAATGCGGTATTCTGGCGGTCAACCTCGGTCGCTTCCGCTTCCCAGCGGCCGGCATCACGCAGTCTTGCCAGCCTGCCCCACAAGTCCAGTTCATAGCTCACGGTAGCGGTGGTTCGATAACTTTGGCTACCGGTTCTGTTTTTCAGATCCCTGTCAAAGGTTCCTGCTGTGGTTATGTCAACTGCGGGGGTCAGGTTCGTATCCGTGAGTCCTGCTTGCAATTGGGCGCGGCGAACCTTTATGGCTGCCGCCGCCAGATCGTTATTGGTTAGCAGGGCGTGATCGATCAGTTCGTTGAGCAGTGGGTCGTTAAAATTCTGCCACCATTTGTGCCGAGAGGCGCTCTTTGCGCTGCTTGCCGGGGAACCCTGCCACTGCGCGGGAACCTTTACCACGGGGGTCGTGTAGGTGCTGTGCGGGTAGATTGCGCAGCTGTTCGACAGCAACAGCGTGGCTAGAACGAAGGATATGCGATGTATGTGGTGAGAGAGCATGATGACCGTCGTCCTTGCGGAATTATTTTGGTGAATGCCGCCGGTATTTGTGCCGCGTAGTGCCATCCGGGTCGCACCCGAAAAGCTTACTCCCGTGCTAGAGCCTCAATTGGGTCGAGGGTTGCGGCATTTCGTGCCGGTAGATAGCCGAACAGGATGCCGATTGCCGAAGAGCAGAGAAATGCCGCAACAATGGAGAGGATCGAGAACTCCATGGCAATGGCCGTTATGAATAAGGGAAAGACCAGGCCGACGCCGTAGGAGAGCACAATGCCGATCAGCCCGCCGCTAAGGCATACCAGCACTGCTTCGATCAGGAACTGCTGCATTATGTCGTTTCTGCGCGCACCCACTGCCATGCGGATGCCGATTTCCCTCGTTCGTTCGGAAACGGAAACCAGCATGATGTTCATGACCCCGATGCCGCCCACCAGCAGCGAAATGACGGCGATGGCCGAAATCAGGAGGGTCAGGGTGGCGGTCGTTTTTTTCACCGTTTTCAGAATGCTGTCGCTGCTGCTGGTGAAGAAATCCTTCACGGTGTGACGCTGCTTGAGAAGACTTATGATACTCTGTTCGGCAACCTGGTTGGAAAGGCCGTCCCGTACCCGCACCGTAATGGAGCTGAAAAACCGCTGACCTAACAGGCGTGACATGGCCGCGGTATAGGGCAGCCAGACGTTCAGATTTTCATTGTTGCCGAAGGGGCTTTCCTTTTCCTTTGTTACGCCGATTACCCGGCAGGGGAGGTCACCGACGAAAATTATCCTGCCCACCGGGTCTTCTGTGCCGGTGAAGAGTTTTTTCGCGGTGTTCTGGTCGATTACCGCGACTTGGGTGATATTTTGTATGTCGCTTCGGTTAAAACCCGAACCCCGTTCAATCTCTATTCCCCTCACCCGGAAGTAGCTTTCGCCGACTCCGTTGATGGCAGCGTTTGCGCTAACGTTGCGGTACCGCAGGGTTCTGTTGCCGCTGATGCCGGGCGTAGCGCTGTCTACGTAGCTTTGTGCCTCGAGCGCAGCCAGGTCGGAAGGCAGTAGCGTTTCGATCTTTCCGGCCTTGTCGTCTCCCCAATCGTTGCCGGGGTAGATGCTGATAACGTTTGTGCCCATGGCGCTGATATCGCTGATTACCTTCTGTCTCGCTCCCTGGCCCAAGGCAACTACGGACACCACCGAGGTAATGCCGATAATGATGCCGAGCATGGTCAGCACGGTTCTCAGTCGGTGCGTCGACAGAGCTGTCAGGGCAGTAATGAAAGATTCGCTGAACCATCCCAATCTGCCACCGAAGATGCCTCCCTTTTTAGCTCTTTCGCTGGTTGTCCGCTCGTTGTTCGTTGTTGTCTCGGTGTTGGCGGTTTGTTGGTCACCAGTGATTTCACCGTCGCTAATCTCGATGATGCGATCCGCGATTTCCGCCACCTGCATGTCATGGGTTACGAGGATGATGGTATGTCCCTGATAATGCAGTTCCTTGAGGAGGGACAACATCTCGCGACCGCTCCTGCTGTCCAGTGCCCCGGTCGGTTCGTCGGCCAGGATTACGTCGCCGCCGTTCATCAGCGCGCGGGCGATGCTGACCCGTTGCTGTTGGCCGCCGGACAACTGGTTTGGCCGGTAGGCAAGCCGGTCGCCAAGGCCGAGGCGGGTCAGCAGTTCAGCGGCACGTTTGCGGCGGTAGCTTTTTGTTGCCCCGGCATATACCGCCGGCAGTTCGGCGTTCTGCGTTGCATCAAGGTGGGGCAGCAGGTGGTAGCGCTGGAAAATAAAACCGAAATTTTCACGGCGTAACCGTGCCAGTTCGTCACTCTCAAGGGTGCCGGTTTCCCGCCCTTTGATACGGTATGTCCCTTCGCTGGGCCGGTCCAGGCAGCCGAGGATATTCATCAGGGTCGATTTGCCAGATCCGGAGGCTCCGACGATTGCCACCATTTCACCGGCATTGATAGTCAGGTTGATTTCCCTGAGGACCCGGGTTTCCTGGTCGCCATTGACGAATCGGCGTCCCACACCGGTCAGTTCGAGGAGCGGTTGCTGCATGGCTACATCCCCGGCGGCGGCCCGGCGGGGCGCGAATTCTTCGAGGAGTCGTCGTCCGGCAGGGTGGTGCTGTCACCGATGATGACGGTTTCTCCTGCACGCAATCCTTCGGTAACCTGAACCTGAACCTTGTTGTTTACGCCAATCCGGATTATTCTGTTCTCCGGTTTATTGTTCTTCAGTACCCGCACCGTGTAGCTGCCGTCTGCCAGTTTTTGCCCCAGGGCCGATACCGGGATGCAGAGTGCCTTTGCTGCTTCATGCAGCACGATGGAAACCTGGGCAGTCATGGAGTCACGCAGGCGGTGGTCCGGGTTTGGAACCTCGAACAGGCCGTTGTAGTAAATTGCGCTGCCGCTGGAAGAGGATCCTGATGAGGAACTGTCAGTCGAGCTGGTGGAGTCGACCGGCGCCGGTTCGACGGCGCGCAAAGTGCTGTAGATGGGTCTGTCCGGATCACCGAGAATGGTGAAATAGACTTTCTGGCCCGGTTTGACTTTTGTCACGTCTGCTTCCGAAATTTCCGCTTTGACGGTCATGGTATCGAGGTTGGCCAGCTTGAGGATGGTCGTGGCAGTCTGGGCGGAAACCACCGTCTGCCCCTCCTCGGTAACAATGGCCAATACAACGCCGCTCATGGGCGCGGTAATCCGGGTGTAGCCGAGATTGGCCCGAGCTGTATCGATGGATATTTTGGCTTGTTTGATCTGGGCAGTCAGCGCAGCTATCTCGGCACGGGTGCTTTCCTGTTGGGCACTGGCGCTTTCCAAATTCGCCCGGGAGGAGGCTTCAGCGGCAATCATCTGTTTCTGGCGCTGATATTCAGCTTGGTATTTGATCAGCAGCGCTTGTTTCGCTTTTTTTTGTGCCAGCACGTTTTCAAGGGCCGCCTCTGCGTCACGGAGCGAGTTCTGCTGTAGAATCGGGTCGATTTCCGCCAGCAAATCACCTTTTTGAACCCTGTCTCCCAGGGCGACATGGAGTTTTTTCAGCTGGCCAGAGACCTGGGCGCCGACCGCCACCGTCTTAATCGCCTGCAGGGAGCCATGTGCCAGGACACTTTCCTCGAGATCAATTGGGCGCACTTCGGCGGTGATATACGAGACTGGTTCTTTATTAAAGAAGAAATGTTTCATGGTAAAAGCCGAAATTGCAATAATTACCAGGAATATCAGCAGGAGAGTATACTGTCTTCGAATAGGGGATTTCATGAGTTGGCCCGCTTTCCCGTGCAGTCGGTTTTCGTATCATACGGGAATATTTTTGCTTTGTGGGTTAAGGGGGGCTCAAGAAAAGCAAAGAATTGTTAATTATGACCTATCTAGCGGTATGAACTGCTCCTTGTTTCGGTCATTGTGTTGTTGTTACGTAGGTTTCGAGTGTGGTGCATGCCGCTAAGTTAGTCCTTGACTGACCGATACGATTCTGCCAAAACCATGGGGATGTTTTGCTTGTCGTGCTGCCAGTACTGCTGCTGACGGAATGACGGGCGGTAACCGCAAGCAGCGCAACATCTCTGCGCCGAAGAACCTGTCTTTCAGGAGAAGATCATGACCTCGGGAAATTTCTTTCTCTATAACGATACGGTGCCCATTCATTACCGGACGCTCGGTCATGGCCCGGTACCGATATTGTTTCTGCACGGATTTGCCTCGTCATCCACTACCTGGCAGGATCTGACGGGCTTGTTCCCTGTTCATGAGTTTACGCTTGTTCTGCTCGATCTGAAAGGTTTCGGCCTTTCCGCCAAGCCGAAGGATGGCGCCTATTCCATCGAAGATCAGGCAGACATGGTGCGTGCCTTTATTCTGCACCGGGGCCTCGATTCTCTGACGCTGGTCGGTCATTCGCTGGGAGGGGCGGTAGCGCTCCGTCTGTGCCTCGATGTGGTAGATGGCGCGCTGCCTGTTGTCGTAACTCAGCTTATTCTGATCGATTCCGCCGCGTATCCTCAGCGACTGCCGAGATTTTTCCGCAAACTACGATCCCCCTTGGGTCCCTTGTTCCTTTGGCTGATGCCGGTTCGCCTGATCGTCCAGGCTGCCCTTGACAGGGTGTTTTTCGACAGGGCGGCGATAACACCTGAACGGTTCGAGCGCTACGAAACCTATTTTCGCGGCAAGGGGACGGCCTATGCCTTACGAGCGACCGTGAAAGCCATTGACCCGGAGGCATACGCCCACATTGCCGAAAGTTACCGGCGCCTTGCGCTTCCTGTGCTGATTGTCTGGGGCGCCGAGGACAGAAATGTTCGACTCAGTCTCGGTCAGCGCCTTCATGGCGACATCCCCGGTTCTCGCATGCAGATTCTCGACAACTGCGGTCACAATCCCCACGAAGAGCGACCAGGGGAAACCGGTTCCGCAATCCTCGCTTTCCTGCGAGACGCGTAACCAATCCTTGGATATTGTCGCAGTTTTGACTCAGGTCGGCATTTTTGACCAGTCAAAATCCTGTTATCGGTGCCGGTGAAACTATTGTTTTTCCTTTTGCGATGTGCAAGAGTGCCTGTTTCCTCCGTGTTGGGTTATCTTAGCTGTCGAAGACAATCTGTCACGCATACCGGGGGGGGGGCGGTAGTTATTCCTTTGTTTTGCTAGGCACAGAATGTGCTTGTTTTCCTGTGGAATGATATGATACTCACAGAAAACTTTCATTGTTGATGGGATTTATATTGAATATGGGAATACGATTATGACAAATGCACCAAGGCTTCTCGACAAACTCGTCAGCCTCACCGCTATTCAGGATGTGGAACTCATGGAGTTCAGCCTGCTGAAGACTCTCGCCGAGTTCATACGACCTCAGGAGCTTTCGATTCTGAAGCTTGACCGTCGAGGGCTGCCGTGCTACCAACTGCACCTGAGGCAGGAACAATACGAGATACTGTCGGAAAACTTTTCCCTTTCGGAAGAGATTTTCACCGCTCTCGACATTGTCCATGGGACGAATCAGCCCTTCCGCAGCAGGCTCGATTCGGGAAACACGTTGATCGCCTGGCATGTTCAGCAGACCAAGATGCAGAACATTTATCTGGTGGCTGTTACCACGCGTGAACTCTCCAAGCTTGATTCCCATATGATTCGCGGTCTGTTGCAGATTTATCGAAATTTTTACCAGGTGCTGATCGAGGCACAGCGTGACCAGTTAACCGGCCTTGCCAACAGGAAGACCTTCGAAGAGGTTATTCAAAAGATCTATAATCAGCCGGTGCCTGCGACCGATCCGGTTCCCGTTGACCGGAGAAGTATTTTTGATGAAGAGAATGTCGGCTACTGGCTTGGTATGGTCGATGTGGACAATTTCAAGCGGATTAATGACACCTGGGGGCATCTGTATGGCGATGAGGTTCTGCTGTTGCTCTCACAGCTTATGCAGCATCATTTCCGGGAAAGCGATTTCCTGTTTCGTTTTGGCGGGGAGGAATTTATTATCATTGTCCGTTCCGATACCAAAGATAACGCCAAAAGGGCATTCGAAAGATTCCGCTCAACGGTCGAAATCCACCCCTTCCCCCAGGTCGGTCAGGTTACGGTGAGCGTTGGCGTGGTGAAGATGGACCCGGAGATATTTACCGCCACTCTGCTAGACAGGGCTGACCAGTCCCTGTATCATGCAAAAAATAAAGGCCGCAATCGGGTCGATTTCTTTGACGAACTGCTTGCGGAAGGGGTAGTGACGGTTCCGGAGATCGCAACGGGAGAGGTGGAGCTGTTTTAACAGTCTCATGAGGTTACGAGATGCCGGGAGCATGCTTGCCCGGTAAACTCGTACTTGTACCTGGTTACGTGTTCTGTGTCGAAAAGTTGATTTTTCTTGCCGATTTCAGTTTCAGTCTGTCGCGCTGAATATTCATCGTTCGTTGCTGCTACATCTTGCTCCGCAAACCGTTCCTGCCCTGTAGTCCTTGTTTGGCTTTTCTGAAATAATTGTTTTGCTACCCGTTTATTTGTGCCACCCAATAGATACTGCTGTCGCTAACTGTCCAGTACCTCACGCACTGCCTGGAGGAAACGGGGAGGTGATGCGGGTTTTGTCAGGATGGTGACGTTTTCCCCCTGGATACCGCTTTCGTGGATGGTTTCCTGGCCATGTCCGCTGACAAACAGGAATTTCATACCGGGATTGTCCTGCCTGACGGCGTCATACACTTCACGGGCATTTCTTCGTGGCATGATGACATCAAGAATGAGGAGTTGAATCGCGTTTATGTTGTTGCGGAACATGTCGATTGCCTCTTCACCATCGGCAGCTTCCAGCACTGTGTAGCCGTTTTCTTCCAGTACCGAGCGAAACAGGTTGCGCAGTTCCTCCTCGTCCTCGGCAAGCAGGACGACTTCCGAGCCAGGAAAAGAGTCGTGCTGCTGATCGTGCTCTATGGTCGCGGACTCTTCCTTGATGAGCGGCAGATAGACGGTCAACGTTGTGCCGCTTCCCGGTTCGCTCTCCACAGTAATGTAGCCATTATGCTGTTTGATGATACCATAGACGATGGCGAGGCCGAGTCCCGTGCCCTTTCCCTTTTGCTTTGTGGTGAAAAACGGTTCGAAAATTCTTTCCCTTGTTTTTTCATCCATACCCATACCCGTGTCGGAGATGGAGAAGGTTGCGTAGTCGCCTGGTGTGCCGAATCCGAATGCCTCGATAAATTCGTTTTCCAGGTGGACGGGTAACGTTTTGATGAGAATCGTGCCACCGTTTTGCACGGCATCACGGGCGTTGGTGACCAGATTGATGAGCACCTGTTCAATCTGAACCACGTCAGCCATTACCGGAAGGTCGAAAGAGTGGATTTCCCAGCGAAGTGCGATATCTTCCCGGATGAGCCGCGAGAGAAGGGGATCGATCTTTCTTATGATAGTGTTCAACTCGGCCGTCTGGGGATGGTAGGCCTGCTTCCTGCTGAAGGCGAGGAGGTTTTTGGTCAGATCGGCGGCACGTTCCGATGCGAACATGATGTTGTCCGCATATTTGCGGAGCGGAGAATCGCACTCCATCTTGAGCTGGAGCAGGTGACCGTAGCCGATGATCGCGGTCAGGATATTGTTGAAATCATGCGCGATGCCGCCAGCCATCTGGCCGATGGCATCCATTTTCTGCAGGTGGTTGAGCTGGTTTTCCAATTTGCGGTGGTTGGTGATGTCACGGGTGATTCCGACTACGCCGATAACCTCGCCATCTTCACCGATAACGGGGGCCGCATGGATGTCCTTGATTGTGCCGTCGGAGAATGACAGTTCTTCACTCTCGTATTTCCTTGTCAGCAGACTCCTCTGCACAGGGCAGACCAGGCACGGACTATCCACATTGTGCCACATTGCGTAGCACTGCTTGTCAAGAATCTGGTCCAGTTCCCTGCCGATGGCAAGGCCTGCATTACGGTTTGCCCAACGAATATGAAGATCCGGCGAATAGAGAATAACGGCGTCGGGAATCGCCTCCAGTAGCGCTTTGAATTCAAAGGACAGCTTCCGGTATTTCTCCTCGTTCTTTTTCAGGTTTTCTTCGGCCAATTTTCGCTCGGTTATGTCGACGATGACCCCGACTATGCCGTGCAGTTTATCGGAATGGTTTCGGAATGTGGCTTTGTAAAAAATTACGTCACGTAAACTACCATCCGGGTATTGGATGCTCGATTCGTAGGTTTGCTGTCCCGGACTCATAACCAGCGCGGCGTCCATGCGATGATAGGTGCTGGCCAGTTCCTGCAAATGGATGTCAAAGACTGTTTTGCCGAGGATCTCTGATTTGTCCTTGCCGACGTGCTCTGCAAAAGCCAGATTGCAGCCAAGGTAGCGACCCGATAAATCTTTGTAGAACACCGGATTAGGAATGGCATCAATGATCGCCTGCAGAAGATGTAACTGATCCTGGAGTTTTTCTTCCGCTACCTTGCGGTCGGTGATGTCTGAGAAGATAGTGGCGAATTTGCTCTGTTCCGGCGAGAAAGCGACAATCTCGAAATGTTTGCCGACCTCAGGTGAAAAGCGCTCAAAGCGGAAGGAACGGCCTTGTCGCGAAACTGATTCGTAGATGGCGATCCAATCCTCGTCAACCTCGGGGAAGACCTCGCGGAGAGTCTTACCGATACAATTTTTAGCGGAAAGGCCGGTCAGGTTTTCAAAGGCCGGGTTTATTTCCAGGAAACGGTAGTCGTGTGCCGCACCTTTCTCATCAAAGAGCATTTCCTGCAATGAAAATCCGTTGAGCATCTTGCTGAAGAGAGTCCGGTATTTTTGCTCGCTTCGTTCGACGGCTTCGCTTGCCAATCGTTCCTGGCGAAGGATGAGAATCGCCAGGAAAGCGAAAAAGGACATGAGCAGCAGAACCACGACGATTGCTTTGAGTCTCGTGGCGTCATAGGTTGCAAAAAAATCGCTTTTCTTGATGCCAACGTACAATGCACCGATAGTTTTGCCCGACGGATCCATGATCGGGTCATAAGCAGTAAAATACGGTATGCCGAGGATGGTTGCTTCGCCCCGGTAAGGCTTGCCTTTGCGGAAAAGGGCATCGTAGGCAGGTCCCTCGAGCTTTGTTCCGACAGCACGTGTACCGTCCTCTTTTTGCACGTTGGTCGAAATTCTCATGTCGCCCATGAAAATCGTGGCCGTACCGCCGAAGAGGATTTTGATCTTGTCCGGTACTTCATAGTCGCCGTTCAGGACATGCTTGCCAACGAGCATCTGTCCGTCGACAATGCGAAAGTCTTTTCCCTTGGCTTGCAGAAGGTCCCACAGGGTCCGGAGATGACTTTCCTGGGCCGCTATCAGCCGTGTTTTCGCATCGGATCGCATCTGGCCGAGAAAAAATACGGCAGTTACTGCCATGCCGATAGTTACCAGCAGAACGTTCAGTAGCATGAAACGGGTTGTTTTCTTCATCAATTCACCAGTTTTTATACTCGTCCTAAGGTCTGCATTCCGTGATGAATGTTCGCCTGTAGTTCATTGCCCATTTTGGTAACAGGCGGTAAGAAACTATCCCATCAAATAAACTATCGGCATTTTTTGCCGAAACTTGATCCGTATACAAGATAATAGTGGCTCTTCTGGTGGACTTTTTCCGCGCCCGGTTTAAGCAGAGACGGTATCTTCAGGCCTGATTTCGGTGGTGGCTAATGGTTTCCCTCCGGTAGCGAAAAATATAAACCGGATACTGTTCGGCAGAACCCGCGAAAATATTGTTCTTACCAGGCCCTGCGGATACTTCCCGAAAAGTGGTTTTCGGTTTGAAACTAGATAAAGCGTTGAATGATCGCATCGGTGATTTCATCGATGTTGTCGGGCGTGGCACCGCGTAGTGCGGCAGCTTCCCGAACTTCCGCCATTCTTGCCGGATTGTCCATGTCCGAGATTCGCGTGAAAATTCCCAGTCGCCTGCCAAGTTGGTAAAGAAAACGCTTTTCCCGGTTCATGGCAAGAAATCCGTCCAGTAGCCCGATCATTCGCTCCTTGTCGCGCGGCAGTTCCCCTTCCAGTTCGGGAAAGAGGTTGAGCACATGATCGCTGGCCAGGTACGATGTTACGGGACCGAGACTGTGCAGAAAGAGAAGAATCTCTTCCACGACCAGGGCATCGGGGCACTTGTTGAAGCGTCCGGCACGCAGTTCCTCGGCAAGTGGTGCGCGTGAAGGAATTGCCAGAGTTCTGAGCCGGATGAAATGGGGATTGATCCGGCGCATGGCATCGGCGGTTTCGATGGCGTTTTCCCGGTAGTTATCTTTTCCGCCGAGTCCCGGCATGTAGTATTCAGATAGCTCGATGCCTGCTTCCTTTACCGTGCGTCCGGCTCTGATGTGCGCATCCTTGCTGACTCCTTTGCAGACCTGTGACAGAATAATATCCGATCCCGATTCCATCCCGATATGTATCCTGTTCAACCCTGCGAGCCTTAGTTTTACCAGGTCTTCCAAAAGGATACGGTTAATGGTGTCCGAGCGGCTGTAGCAGGTGATTCGTTTGATTGTCGGGAAAAGTGTCTGCAGGTGGTTGAGGATGACGATAAGCCGCGAAGGTTTCAGCACCAGACAGTCTGCATCCTGGAGAAAAACCGATTCCATGCCAGACAGGAACCAGGAGAGGGCGGCACGAAAGGAGACCGTGTTCTCGCTGTCCAGGGCAGCATAGGCATTTTTCACGTCTTCCTCCAGGAGCATTCCGCTGCCTGCAGAGAGCATTGCCAGTTTTTCCACATGGGCAGCTATGGTGTTCAGGTCCTGCACTACATGTTCGGTGGGGCGGATTGAAAAGTGCTGTCCCTTGTACACGGGACAGAAGGAGCAGCGGTTCCAGTGGCAGTTCCTGGTAATCCGGACCAGGAGACTTCTTGCTTCGCTGGGTGGACGGATGGGACCCTGCTCGAATCCTCGATAGGGTTGTTTGTCGTTGCTGCTGGCCATGGATTCTGATCCTCCAGTCTCGCTACCTGACTATTCCACGATAGTATAACAGTATCCGTTGCGGAACGAAAAAGTCAAAGGAGCTGGGCCTGTCGGATTGCTGCTTTTGGGGGCGAGAAAGATTTCTTGGCGTTGCGCGAGGGCAGGGGAGCGTGAGGCAGACGGGCTTGATGCCCGTCTGCGGGATTGTCGGAGCAATAAGTGTCTTAATTAGTGGTGTGGC
>JAQUHN010000255.1 GCA_028683555.1 Geobacteraceae bacterium
TGTTTGCTAAAAAAAACGGATTATTCCGCGTTCAGGTTCTGCAGCGTGACATTGAGATTCTTTATGTCCAGGGGAGGGTGATATGGATCCATTGATAAAGAAGCTAATGCAGTTACGGGGGGTTGGCCATACCCTCGCCACCAGGTTCAAGGATTCCGGCCTCGACAGTTTTGACAGAATCGTGGCCGCGGGCGAGGAAGAATTGAAAAAGATCAAGGGTATCAATCCGCGGGCGATATCCTCCATTCTTGCCCAGGCAGCCGAAATGTCAGCCAAAGCCTCCGAACAGGCCGTTCATCTGGTACGGGACCGGGCTGCCACCCTTTGCGGCAGGGTTCAGGAAATTGCCGAGGATGCCCGGCAGCGTTTCGGCGAGGAAATGAAGGGAAAGACCGGTAAAAAGGTGGAAAAGGAGATTCTCAGAATTGCCGGTTCGCTGCAGGATGCATCGCAGAAACTAAAGAAGAAGAAAAAGCGGGCGGTCAAGGTCTTTGCCAAAGTGGAAAAAAGACTTGCTGCCGCTGAAGAGACAGGACTGAAAGAGTTGCGGCGAAGCTTGAAAAGAACCCGCAAGTCGTTGAAAAAAATCTCTCCTCTTCGCTAAGGGGACGCGAGGCTATGCCTGATGCTCTTGAAAAAAACGCCACTCTGGATTGCATCGAAGGAACTTCTCGCTGAACGAGGCGCCGATTTTTTCCGCTGTCTCGCAACCGCTTCGGAAACCTATGATCCGGAAGACATCCATGATCTGCGGGTTGCTTCGCGACGCTTGCGGGAGGGACTTACCCTTTTTTCCCGGTCCTTTCCTCCGGACCGGGTTTCCCGGTTGCGCAAGGCTGTCCGGAAAGTAACGGATATTCTCGGCGATCTGCGCAATATCGATGAATGCCTGGCTTTTCTGCGTGAGGAGGCGGTGGCGTTGGGGCCGGAGCATGGTGGCCACCTGTTGGGATGCATCGACTTGTATCTGAACAAAAGATCAACGGCGCGGAAGCGGCTGAAAAGCGATCTGCGGACTATTAAACCCGCCACTCTACGGAAATTATTTGTGAAAACCATTCGTACTCCGTACCTGTTCGATCCGCCGCCGGATACTGTCGATCCCTTCATATCGGTGGATGACTTCGCCCGGCAGAGTATCGACGAGCGGTTGGCAGCGGTACTGGCCCTGGTACCCCGAGCCCGCAGCGCGGAACAGTCTGCTGCCCAGCATCGGTTGCGCATCGCCGTGAAGCGCTACCGTTACCGGATGGAGGTCCTGGCGCCGCTCATGGCTGAAGGGTATCGCCAACAGCACGCCCATGTGAAAGAATACCAGGAGATTCTCGGCCGTATCCACGACCTGGACGTCTTTGCCGAGCTGATCCGGGGGATTGGCCTTCCGGTTGCTACCGAGGCTGCCTTGGCTGGGCTGCTGACGGAAAAAAGAGACGAATCCTTTACCGCATTTTGTGCAAAACTGGACACCACACCTTTCGAGGAAATCGGCGCCCGGGTCAGGAGCCTTCTGTGACACGGCGGGGGAATCGACTGGCGGCGATCGACATCGGCACCAATTCCATTCGTTGTATCGTGGTGGAGGTGGTCAATGGCGATACCTTCCGCATTCTCGACGATGAGAAAGCAACGGTACGACTCGGCGAGTCCCTTGGCGATGGCCAGGGCATTGCGCCGGCGGCCTGGGAACGGGCCATGGAAACGCTGCTGCGCATGAAAAAGATCGTCGACGGGTATGCTGTCGAGCATCTGGAGGCGGTTGCCACCAGTGCCGTCCGTAGGGCGGCGAATCGGGAGGAATTCATTCGTGTCGTGGCGGAGCGAACTGGTATTCGGGTCGCGGTAATTCCTGGAGAAGAGGAGGCGCGGCTCGTTTCGGTGAGTGTGCTGCACAACTTTGACATGGAAGGAATCCGCTACGGAATGATAGACATCGGTGGCGGAAGTGTCGAGATTGTTACTGCGCTGGGAAATCGTATCGAAGAATATTACTCATTGGAACTGGGTGCCGTAACCCTCAGCGAGAAGTTCCTCCGCAGTGATCCGGTGGCCAGAGATGAACTTCTTGCACTGGGGAAACATGCCCGGATCACTCTGAAGGAAGCTTTTGAAGGTGAAGACGCGAAAGCCCATTGCCTGGTCGCTTCGGGGGGGACGATTACTTCCGTTGCTGCCATGATCATGGCTATCCGGGGGGAATCGTTCGATTCCGTCCATGGCTATGAGGTGCTCCGTTCGGATGTCGTCCACCTGCTTGCCATGCTGGTTCGAAAAAGCCTGAGGGAGCGGCGGGGCATTCCCGGTCTCAACCCTGACCGGGCCGATATCATCGTGGCCGGCGTTGCCGTAGTCGATGAGCTGATGAAGTTCTTTGGCGCCAATATTCTCCGGGTCAACGAGAGAGGCATCAGGGAAGGCCTGATCCTGGACAGCCTGCGCAAGCACAGCCTTATCGAAGGCAAGGTTCGCCGACGAAACTGGCGCACCGCTGCCCAGGAGTTCGGCCGCTCCTGCCTGGTGGACGAGGAGCACTCCCGTCAGGTGGCCCGGCTATCGCTGGAGATGTTCGACGTGCTGGCCGGTGCCTTTGCCCTCGGAGAGCGGGAGCGGTGCATGCTCGAGGTTGCGGCGCTGCTGCACGATACCGGCTACTTTATCAACTACTCAAGTCATCACAAGCATTCCTACCACCTGATCCGCCATGCCGACCTGCTCGGTTTTACCCCGCGTGAGCGGGAAATTATCGCCAATGTTGCCCGCTACCATCGCAAATCATTACCGAAAAAGAAGCACGAAGGATTTGCCCGGCTTTCCGAGCCTGATCGTATGCTGGTCGCCAGGCTGGGCGGCATTCTGCGCCTTGCCGACGGTCTCGATCGGCGCAGGAACTGCCTTGTCAAGCAGTTGCGCTGCGAGTTGTCGAACAGGCAGTTGCGGATTTTCCTGCTTGGCAAAGAAGATCTTGCCGTGGAAATATTTGCCGGTACGGCAAAAGGCGAGCTCTTTGAGAGCGCCTTTCAGCTCAAGCTTGTTCTCTGTCCTGCCTGAAGTATCTTGCCCTTCCGATTTTCTTTGGGAGCCGATCATCTCTCTACGATTTTCTCATGATAAAACAGTGAAAGTGTAACGTACCTTTTGATTTGGTGTAACATCGTCACAACATTGTTCCTCTATCCTGTGCATGAACTTCGGACTGAATTTGTGTATGCCGTTGCCGCCCCTGACGCGGCTGCCGGTTCACAATAAGTCTTATCATGCGAGGAAAAGGAGGAAGATGTGAAAGGAAAGATTGTTGCAACAGGGCTTCTGGCGGCCCTGGCGCTGGCGGGGCATGCCGATGCCAAGAGTCTCGAGGACATCCTGCAGGAAAAGGGTGTGATTACGGAGGCGGACTACAAGGAAATCAGCAAGGGCAAGCCGTTCAACTACAAGATCGGCAGCGGCTTCACCTTTACCTCGCCGGATGAGAAATTCCAGCTTTCGCTCGGCGGCCGTATGCAGTTCCGCTACACCTTCAGCGACTATGATGCAAAGGGCGACTCGAGCACCTGGGACGCCAAGCGTATCAAGCTGTTTCTGAAAGGCTATGCCTACACGAAAGACCTCAGCTACAAACTGGAGCTGAACATGCGTGATGCGGGCAGCTCCAAGATGCTCAATGATGCCTACCTGAATTACAAATTCATGAATGAAGCCCAGTTCAGGGTCGGTCAGTTCAAGACCCCGTTTGCCCGCCAGGAGCTTACCTCCGACGGTGCCTTGTCGTTTGTCGACCGTTCCCCGGTGGTGGATGCCTTCAAGGCCAGCTACGACCTCGGCGCCATGGCGCACGGCAAGATTGCGGATGGCTTTGCGGAGTATAACGTCGGCGTGTTCGGCGGACTCGGTCAGACCACTGCGCGGGCTTCGAACGACAATATGTTTGCCGCCCGGGTGGCGGTGAATCCCCTTGGCAGCATGGCTTACGACGAGCCGGATTTTGCCGTCAGCAAGAAACCGCTGCTTTCTATCGGCGCCAACTACTTCCGCAATACGCTGCAGCGGCAGACCTCGTCAGGGACGACATCATTCGAGAGCGCCGCCTCGAATTATGCCAGCAAGGGCTGGCTCGGATCGGGGCTCAGTTACGTAACAACCGCTGATAGCCAGAAGGTAGATGTCAACAGTTATGGTGTCGACCTGGCCTTCAAGTGGCAGGGGCTAGCCATCCAGAGTGAATACCTGCTGGGGCAAGCTGAAAATCAGACTACCGAGAAACTGCTGCGCGCCCATGGCTTTTATGCCCAGGCGGCCTACATGATCCTGCCGAAGCTGGAAGCGGCGGT
>JAQUHN010000256.1 GCA_028683555.1 Geobacteraceae bacterium
CTGTAGGTGGCGATTCCATACAGCAGAGCGCCAATGATGCAGACAAACAAAACGAGCAAAAAGGCGAATGCAAAGCTCATGGTTTATCTCCTGTGGGAAAGAAGTTTTTAGCGCTTTAGCGAAAGATACCAGGAAGTTTCGACCAGTGGTGCTGAAAAGTGCCGCGAGACGATCCATTCCGGCAGTCCCTGATAGGGTAGTTACTTGACAGCCGGTGATTGCTGGTTATTTTTTCGTAAAATGATCTTTTGGCGGTAATGCTCTTTTGTTTTTTGAAAATTGTATTGAGCCTGTCGGGCAGACATCCCTGCAGGTATAGCAGGCAAAGCAGTCCGGGATGGTCTGCTTGTCCCGGCGCAGGATGGCGCCCATCACCGTGGAAGGACATGCCGCGGCGCATTTCTGGCAGGCAATGCAGGTTTGGTAATCCACGGTAATTTTTGCCCGGCTTACTTTTTCCAGCAGCCAGCCGACCAGTCCGAAGGGGCAGAAGAGATGGCACCAGGGACGGTACACGAACATGCTGAGGAGGAGCAGCGCAGCGATGAAGATACCGCCGCTCAGGGCGAGGGACGCCGGGTTGTAGATTTTGAACGGGTCAAGCGGGGCTATGATGTCGGTGCCCCGCAAAAAGACCACCAGCACGAACGTGCCGAAAAACAGGGTGCGGAACGTGTTCGTTACCACAAACGGCAGCTTTACGTGCCTGCCGATGCGAGGCTCCTGCTTTTCCGTGGAATTGATCCGGTAGACCAATTCCTGCAGCGTTCCGGCTTGGCAACCCCAGCCGCAAATGTACTTGTTGGCGAGAACAACCAGGGCCAGGAACAACGCCAGGGCGATCATGCGCGGGGGAAAGATGACATGCTCGGTACCGTACAGGTGTATGGCATCCTTTATGGTACCCATCGGCCCGGGATCTGCTCCCAATACCACGCCGAACAAGAAAACGGAGCTGCAGAGCAGCCAGATCCTACGGCTGGGCGTGAGCTTCCGTCTGCTGAGATAGATGAAAACAAGGGACAAAAAGAGTAACCAGGAGGCAAATTTAAGCCGGATCTTCAACCAGTTCTTGCCGGCATGTTCGGCGGCCAATGCCAGCTTGCCGGCAATCAGCGAGCTGATTTCCCGGGGAGCACCGAATTCGGCAATTTTTTTGTCCAGCTCGGCGTCGGATGAGAGGTTGAATGCTTCCTTCAGCAGTGCGTCCGGCAATTGGTTGGCCTCGCCGAACTGGGCAGCAGTCATTCCCTCCGTTATGACCAGTTGCCGAGATTTTGAGGGCTTTTCCGGCGGTCCTCCCCAGAGTCCGGAGGATAGTGCTGATGCACCGATTACCAGTGCAATGAGAGCAAGCACGTGTACGATCGTTAGTAGCGGGGAATCTTTTACCATCACATCGTCTCCTGGGGTTGCTTTGTTCAATGTTGGCAGCGGCGGCAGAAAAAGGTGGAACGCTGGCCGATACGTGTGCTTTCGAGGGGGGCGCCGCAGACTTCGCAGGGCTCTCCGGCACGGCCATACACCTTGAGTTGCAGGGAAAAATAGCCCGGCCGACCCGTTTCGTCGCTGAAATCGCGCAGGCTGGTGCCGCCGGCGACAATGGCTTCATCAAGCACTTGGCGGATGCATTCGACCAGGGAACAATGGCGGGCCCGGGACAGACTGTCGGCCGACCGGCTCGGATCGATGCCGGAGCGGAACAGCGCTTCGTTGGCGTAGATGTTGCCGATTCCCGCCACGATCCGGTGATCCATCAGAAAAGATTTTACCGCGATCCTCCGCTTGCGGGAGCGACGGAACAGGTAGTTGCCGTTCATGGTTTCGGCGAACGGTTCCGGACCGAGGTCGGCAAGCAGGGGATGCCTCAGCGGGTCGTCGTCGGTCCATAGCAGAGTGCTGAAGCGCCGCGGGTCGGTGAGCCGCAGCAGGATGCCGTCGCTAAAGCCGATGTCGACATGGTCGTGGCGTCCGGCCGGCGCCGGCTTCCGGAGTATGCGCAGGTAGCCGCTCATGCCCAGGTGGAGGATCAGGCTGCCGTCGGCAAAGCGCAGCAGCAGGTATTTGCCGCGCCGTTCCACCGCATGCACAGTTTTGCCGATCAGGTGCCGGTCGAGGTCGGTCGCCACCGGCCAGCGCAGTTTGGCCACGCGGACTTCGATATGGTTCACGTGTCGTTGCAGGAGCCACGGTTCGATGCCGCGGCGGACTGTTTCTACTTCTGGCAGTTCAGGCATGTTTTCTCTTCGTCAGGGTGCAGAAGCAATTTTCGGCAGCTGAAGGTTTGCGCGGTTGACAGTGGATGACCTTTTTTGTCGTACTGACAAACAGTATTAAAAAATACCAAAATAGTGGGTGCAAAGTACAGTAAATAGTGTTCTCCTGCAAAGTGGTAAATTGGCCCTGTTATGATTGACGTGGAGATGGCAGCAGGTGTTGCCATGCGTGACGGTACCAGGCAGAACGGGCCTCCGTAGTCCATGGTGGCAATCGTAAAACACTTCCTGGAAAAAAGATTGCCCCCTGCATGTCGAAAATGGTATAAAAATACATCACCTGAACCACAGGGGCTAACCCTGTGGTTTTTTTATTTATACAAAAGGGAGTTTCAAGGCATGATCAGCACAACCAACGTGACCCTCTCGTACGGCAAAAGGGTCCTGTTCAAAGACGTAACCATGAAGTTCACCCCGGGCAACTGCTACGGCCTGATCGGCGCCAACGGCGCCGGCAAATCCACCTTCCTGAAGATCCTTTCCGGCGAGATCCAGCCCGACAAGGGGGAGATTTCGATCGGCAACCGGGGCAGGCTCGCCGTGCTCCGCCAGGATCAGTTCGCTTTCGATGAGGAGACGGTTTTCAATACCGTTATCATGGGCCATGAGAAGCTGTACCGGATCATGGCGGAACGGGAACAGATTTATTCCAAGGGTGACTTCAGCGAGGAGGACGGCATCCGCTCCGCCGAGCTGGAGGCGGAGTTCGCCGAGATGAACGGCTACGAGGCGGAGTCCGAGGCGGCGGTGCTGCTCAATGGCCTCGGCATTTCCGAGGAGTTGCGCACAAAGAAAATGAAAGAACTGGAAGCGGGAGAAAAGGTGCGGGTTCTGCTGGCCCAGGCCCTGTTCGGCAACCCGGACGTGCTGCTTCTAGACGAACCGACCAACCACCTGGACCTCAAATCCATCAACTGGCTGGAGGATTTTCTCTACCGGTTTGCCAATACGGTCATTGTCGTTTCCCATGACCGTCACTTTCTGAACCAGGTCTGCACCCACATTGCCGATATCGACTTCGGCCGCATCCAGGTGTATGTGGGTAACTACGATTTCTGGTACCAGGCGAGTCAGCTGCACCTGAAGCAGAAGCAGGACGAAAACCGCAAGATAACCGACAAGGCCAACGAACTGAAAGAATTTATTCAGCGCTTCAGTTCCAATGCTTCCAAGGCGAAGCAGGCCACTTCCCGGAAAAAACTGCTGGAAAAACTTACCATCGAGGATATGCCGATTTCGTCCCGCAAGTATCCGTACGTGGTATTCAAGCCGGAACGATCCTGCGGTGATGTTATCCTGGAGATAAGCGAGTTGAGCAAATCGATCGACGGGGTGCCGGTGTTGACCGACTTGACCCTCACCGTCAACAAGGGGGACAAGATTGCTTTTGTCGGCGGCAACAGCCTGGCAAAAACGACCCTGTTCCAGATCCTCGCCGGGGAACTCGAGCCGGACAGCGGCAGTTTTCGCTGGGGGGTAACCATTACGCCTGCCTATTTTCCCAAAGATCATGGTGAGTATTTCACCAGTGAACTGAATCTTATCGAATGGCTCGGCCAATTTTCTCCACCCACCGAAGGTGAGTCATTTGCCCGCGGTTTCCTGGGGCGGATGCTTTTTTCCGGCGAGGAGGCGTTGAAGAAGACCAGCGTCCTGTCCGGCGGCGAAAAGGTTCGCTGCATGTTGTCGCGGATGATGCTGTCCGGCGCCAATGCACTGGTCTTGGACGAACCGACCAATCATCTGGATTTGGAGTCCATCACCGCCCTCAACAACGGCCTTATCTCTTTTACCGAGGTGGTGCTGTTCGCTTCCCATGACCACGAGTTCGTCTCCACTGTGGCGAACCGGATCGTGGAGATTACCCCTGCCGGGATCATCGACCGAGTGATGGGTTTTGATGAATATCTGGAGAATGGAGAAGTGGCCCGGACCCGGGATGCACTGTGTCAGGGACATGGCGAACTGACCCTGTAAAGGGTCCTGCTCCTGCCGATAGCGTGCTGGCGTTTCCGCCTGTATGTGTCAAGAAAGGCCT
>JAQUHN010000257.1 GCA_028683555.1 Geobacteraceae bacterium
CGCCTCGCGTTTGTCGATGGAGAAGCCCCGGTTGTGGAGGACGGTGAGCATGTCCATGCCGCTGATTGGCGCTGGGTTGTATCTGCAGACATCCTGAAATTCATGGAGCGAACGCCGCTCTTCGTTCATCAGGCGTATGGCATCACGCAGCTTCTGCTCGGTAATCTCTACGGAGAATTGCTCTTCGATTCTCTGCTTCAGCCGGATCAGTTCGCTGGTCCAATAACCGAGGGCCGCATCGTCCTGCACCTGGGGAAGCTGCATCAGGTGGAGCGGCTTCATCTCACCGAGGAGTTCGTACATTTTTTTCTTACCGTCACAGGTTGTTTCGGCGATGAGCAGGTCGGCAAAGTGAAAATAGGGGCAGGTATCGGTAACGGCGAAGCCGTAACTTGATTTAATCAGCGGGCAGAGGTTCCTGGGCAGGATCTTCTCCGCCGCGGGAATCGGGGTCTGGCTCGTGCCGCAGAGAGAGACGGGAATCGCCCCTGCCGCTACTGCCAACTCGGCAGGAGAGTAAAGACAGTAGGTGCCGATTATGCGGTGACCATTTTCCTTGGCCTCTTTCAGGGCCAGGACATTTCGTTCCCGGAGAGTTGCTATTTCTTCAAAAGTCTTTGCTTTTGACATGGGAAATCCTTTCGTTCAGTCATTAGGGGAGAGTCTCGTTCACAATTCGCTTCCGATCAGCGCCGCGCCGAGTGCACCGACGAATTGCGGAGATTGCGGGACATACAGGCTCGCGCCGAGACTCGTGCCGATTTTGCCGCAGATGGAACTGTTTTGCGCGAGACCACCGGTAAAAGAGACCGTTTCCTCCAGGGGAACCCGGCCGGCCAACCCCTGTATACGATGGGCAATGGTGTCGATGATGCCGGCGGCAATGCTTCCTTTCCCTATCCCGCGTGCCAGAAGGCCGATTACTTCCGATTCGGCGAACACCGTACACATGCTGGAGATAGGGACCGGCTCAGCTTCTACTGCCAGCGTGCCCAGTTCATCGAGGGTAATATCCAGGATTCCCGCCATGACCTGGAGAAAACGGCCGGTGCCCGCGGCGCATTTGTCGTTCATGATGAAGTCGGCGATCGAACCGTCCGGGTTCAGCGAGATGACCTTGCAGTCCTGACCGCCGATATCAATCACTGTTCTGGTGCCGGGATGGAGATGGAAGGCGCCACGGGCATGACAAGTGATTTCGGTTACCCGGTTGGTGAAGATGGGCAGCGATATCCGCCCGTATCCGGTGCCGACGATATGTCGTATCCTGTTTTCGGCAATATCGGCATTGTTCAGCGCTTCCTGGAAGGCTTTATGCCCGGCCTCTTTCGGGTCCCAGCCCGTCGCTACCAGCGACTGGCCCACTATCTTTCCGTCGAAAACCACCGCCTTTGTGGCAGTGGAGCCGATGTCTATGCCGACGCTTACCATGTCAGGTATTTCTCCAATCTTGTTGATCACGCAACACAGGCGAACTGCTGGAAAAGTGCCGCGAGTGATTCATTGCTACGCTGCCCTTACGCACAACGGCAAGAATCGCCTGGTTAAGCCTGACAGCTTATTTGGCAACCGGCAACCCGGCGTCTTTCCAGTCAGCCAGCAGGGTCTGGTAGATCTTCGGGTAGGCAAGACTGATGAGCTTTTTGTATGCCAGATAGCTCCGGCTACCAGTATTGCAGTAAACGATAATCGTCTTCTCTTTGGGTAGGACAGCCGATTTCGTTGCAAAGGTTTCGGCCGGGATGTTGATGGCGGAAGGAATATGCCCTTCTTGGTACTCCGCTTCGTCACGGACGTCCACCAGGACGTAGTCCTGGTCATCGGCTTTAATCAGAACATCAAGCTCACCTGGCTTGAGTTTTGTTGTCTCGATTTTTTTGCCGTAGCCCGGACCGGTTACCAAGGGCAGATTCCGTTCTTCCCAGACGGGAATACCTTCGCTGAAAATGAGGATTTCCGTATAGCCGAGCGGTTGGACCATTTTTGCAACCCGTTTGCTTTTGCCGCACTTGACTCCGTTGCAATAAAACACCAGGAGAGTTGTTTTGTCGGCAGGAAGTTGTTGTGACGCTTGCTCGAACCCTTTTTCCGGGATATTGACAGCACCGGTGATGTGCGCTTCCTGGTACTCTGCAGGTGTGCGGGCATCGATAAGGACCATTTTTTCCTGCTGGTCTATGAGTCGCTTCAGTTCATCGCTACTGATGGCTGCAAAGTCGGTTGCGGCCAACGCTGGTGAAAAGGATATCAGCATAGCGGCAATTACCGGCAGGGTAGCGATTCTACAGTGTTTGAACAGTTTTTTGAAAGTCTCATTCATCAGTATTTCCTCCTGAAATATGGGGCGGAGATGTATCCGCAGTCAGAGATGTTTATGAGTGGATCCTTGGGTAAATGAATAACAATAGGGGTGCCGGCTGAGCTGCAAAAGGGCAGCGCTCGGAAAAAAGAATAATCTGCAAAATAGTATGCAAAGTCAAATTAGTATTAGCGATATTTGTGATGACTTGTATTGATTTTTACGATAGTTGGCTGTCTGCTGTTACGACAAGCCGGTGCAATGGAAGTAGTATTGCAGGCGAAGGGTTGTGGGAGAGTGATGAGAGATGTTTGTCCGGCTCAATCGGTTTTTCTTAGAGAGAGTCGTGGACTCAAGCTCGATTCTGTATATCCATGGTGTGGGGAAAGTATTCGCTTCGTAAAAAAGGCGCACCCCGTCAAGGAGGAGAAATAACAGGGTGCGCCAAAAAATGCCGGTTAGTTGAGCGGGTTACTTCGACGGGGCGTGTACATGTCCTGTATGATGATCCATCAGCTGTTGTGGAGCATTACCATGGGTATGTACTTTCAAGTGCTCCTGCATATCTCCAGCGGATGAACCCAGCGTTGCGCATTCCGGGCATTTTGTTAAAGCGCAAGCTGTATCACTTTTGGCAAGTAGATACGCCTCAAGGTTGTCCGTTAAACGGGTGAGCACCTTCTGCGCCGCGATTCTGTCCCTTACCGAGGTGATCGGAGCGGTTGTGCCGGCTGTCTCTTGTCCGTTATCTGAATTATAGATTGTGGGAGATTTGAGCAGGACTTTTTCGAAAGTCACGGTGTCCTTGTTTCCTTCAATAGTGTTTTTCACTATAAAAACAAAGGTGTATTGGATCCTGTCAATGGTTGGAGAAGGGTAGGTTATTTCTCCTTTTGAGACGATCAGGCCGGAACCCGGTTCCTCTCGGGAGGAGTCGGCATACCTTTTCGACCAGTCGAGTACTTTGTTGTAGACCTGTTCTTTTGTTGCCCCTGCTACCACTATTGATTTTGATGCCGCAAATGTTTTCCCTGCGATGGGTTTCTCCCCGATTTGCCCAGCGTATCCTGCCAAGGGAATTGCCAGAATCGCCGCAAGTGTTCCCGATACAATAGCCATAGATTTTTTTCTCATCGTACTCTCCTTTTAGATCTGCTTCCGGTTTGGAAGCGGTTGTCGGAAAACCCGTATTCCCGTTTGCAGAATTTCTTTTTCGGATCCTGCGGATTTTCTACTGATGGTGATTTCTTGTGATTACAGTGTCTCTAAGAGCATTAATGATGCCAATTTGGCTTTCTTGGTAAAAAGCTCGAAAAGTCAAGATGTTATAAGATTGTGTGGATTGTGTGGAGGGGCCAGTTCTATGTCTGCTGGAGAGTATTCTTTTGGTTGGTGAAGAATATTCTCTACTAATTTCTTCACCAACCATGGGGATGTGTGCAATACTCTTTAGAATTCGACTGGTAACAGAGATGACTTTTTTGGTACGGTCCTTGAACTTTTTTATATGGTCGATTGAGAGTTTCATGGTTGATAACAGACAAACCAGGGCTACGTAAATCGGTAACCTGAGAAATTCTGTCGAAATATTTCTGGAGAAAGCATGAAAATTTCAAATATTCTGCGTATTGTCTTGCTGAGCCTTTCTGTCGTGGGAATCAGCGTACTGCACTATATAACTCCGCTTACTCTGCCGATGCTTCACGATATCTACCAGCGGCTCTACTATATCCCGATAATTCTGGCTGCATTTTGGTTCGGGCTTCGGGGTGGGGTCGGCTGCGCTCTCATTGTCAGTGTCGTATATGCGCCCCATGTTTTCTTCCAATGGGGAGATCATGTCGCTATGGAGTTGGAAAAATACCTGGAGATTCTTCTGTACAACGTGGTTGGCTGCATTACCGGTTTGCTTTCCCAGGGGGAGCGCATGCGGGCCTATCAGTTTCAATTGACTGCAGTGGGACTGGAAAAGTCCTATGAGAAGCTGAGTTGCC
>JAQUHN010000058.1 GCA_028683555.1 Geobacteraceae bacterium
CGTTTCTGGCCTTTTTTTGCTGCGTAGTTGAAGATTTTTTCCGCGGCAACCTGGTCGTTGGCGGGAGTCTTGAAAACCCAGGCCTTTACCGGTTCGGTAATTTTGACGCCGGCCGCACAGGAGATCAGGGGAACCCGTCCCCGCTGCGCAACAGGAATTACCGCCATCGACTCACCGGTGGTACTGGGACCGATGATGGCAACCACCTTGTCGTTCTTGATGAGTTTCGTTGCCAGTTGCACTGCCTTGGTGGCGTCGCCCTGGGTGTCGTAGGAAAAAAGCTCGATCTTGGAACCATTCACGCCGCCTCGGGCGTTGATCTCCTGCACAAGCATTTCCAACGTGTTTCTTTCCGGCTCGCCGAGAAAAGAGGCCGGACCGGTAACGGCAAAAAGGCCGCCAATCCTGATAGTGGGGGCAGCCTGCGCCACCGCGGTCATCGCGAGCAGCACTACTACGGATACAATCGATACAAACCTTCCCATAAAACCTCCATGCACAACAAATGAAATCACAAAGTATATGACAGCATGCTGCAACTACATCTGGTACAGTCGTTCCCCTTGCAGAACATTGAAACCTTCCTGCACGAGGCATTCAATGGCCTTTTCGGTTTCGTCGAAGCGGAAGATAATGACCGCGTTCTGCCCACAGCGCTCGACAAAGGCATACATGTATTCCACGTTGATGCCAAAACTGTCCAGTGCCTGAAGGATTTCCGAAAGACCGCCCGGGCGGTCCGGGACCTCGATGGCAACCACCTCGGTCTTGCTTACGGTAAACCCTTTTTCCTTCAGGATCTGTTTGGCCTTTTCACAATCGTTGACAATCAGGCGCAGGATGCCGAAGTCGCTCGTGTCTGCCAGGGACAGCGCGCGGATATTGATTCCGGCCTGGCCCAGCGCCCCTGCAACCTCGGCGAGACGCCCAGATTTATTTTCTATAAAGATGGAGATCTGTTCTACTTTCATGGTTGCCTCCTCTTCCGAAAAGCGTCTTTTCCGGACAGAAATTGGTTATTTTGCCCTATTATCGATGACCCGCTTTGCCTTGCCTTCGCTTCGCATAATGGTTTTCGGCTCGACGAGGCGGACCTTGCAGCTAATACCGAGGAGTTCCTTGATCCGCTTCTCGATAGTGGCGGCAATGGACTGGAGATGCTTCACCTCATCGGAAAAGAGCAGTTCGTCAACTTCCACCTGCACCTCGAGATTATCAAGGTTATCCTTGCGGTCCACGATCAGCAGGTAGTGCGGTTCTACGCCCTCGATCTGCATGAGAATCGATTCGATTTGTGATGGGAAGACATTAACCCCGCGGATGATGAGCATATCATCGCTGCGGCCGCTCATACGGGCAATCCGGGCATGGGTACGACCACAGCGGCACGGTTCGTAGGTAATGCTGGTTATATCGCGGGTACGATAACGAAGCAGGGGAATCCCCTCTTTCGTGATAGTGGTGATTACCAGTTCGCCGACTTCTCCTTCCGGCAACCGTTCACCGGTATCGGGATTGATGATCTCCGGAATGAAATGATCTTCCCAGATATGCAGACCGCACTTTGCTTCCTGACATTCAATAGCGACCCCGGGCCCCATTATTTCAGATAGACCGTAGATATCGATGGCGCTGATATTGAGTTTTGCCTCGATTTCCTGGCGCATTGACTCGGACCAGGGCTCGGCACCGAAAATACCGACCCGCAATTTCAAGGATTTGAAATCCACGCCTTCCTCGAGAGCGGCTTCCGCCAGGTAGAGCGAGTAGGAGGGGGTGCAGGTAAGCACCGTGGAGCCGAAGTCTTTCATGATGAGGATCTGGCGCTTGGTATTGCCACCCGACATGGGGATTACCGAAGCGCCGAGGTTTTCCGCGCCATAGTGGGCCCCCAGGCCTCCGGTGAAAAGCCCGTAGCCATAGGCATTATGGATAATGTCTCCCTTGTGGACTCCGGCGGCAACAAAAGAACGCGACATCAATTCCGACCAGGTGGCGATGTCCTTGCGGGTATATCCGACCACGGTCGGTTTACCGGTGGTGCCTGACGAGGCATGGATGCGGACGATATCATCCATTTGCGAAGCAAACAATCCATAGGGATAGGAGTCGCGCATATCCTGCTTCAAGGTAAAGGGAAACCTGCGCAGGTCGTCCAGGGTCTTGACGTCAGCCGGGCTGATGCCCTGTTTCGCAAATGTCTCACGGTAAAACGGCACATTCGCGTACACCCGCTCCAGCATTCCTTGCAGACGTTTCAGTTGTAGGGCCTCAAGTGCCTGCCGGGGCAAGGTTTCGAATTCCTCGTTGAAATACATTCCTTTTCACCTCATCTATAGGATCCGCTGTTTCAGTTTTTCAGTTCGCGTCCCAGGTAAAACGCCTTCTTGTTTACGTCCAGAGCTTTTGCCGGCACCATTTTCTCGAAAGCCTGCATCCAGCATGATTCCGGAATTTCCAGCCGACGGGAAACCGCGCCGAGCAAAGCAGTATTGGCCGCCCGCGGATTTCCGGCTTCACGGGCAATGCCCTGGCCATCGACAAGTAGAAAATCGGGGAACTGCAGACGAATTTTTTCCGCAAGTCCCTCGGGATAGCTTTCCTTACCCATCAGAACCGAAGAGGGTGCAATCTGCAGATCATTGACGACCACGGCGCCGCCCTTTTTCAGCAACGGCAGATAGCGATAGGTCTCCATAAGCTCGAAACCGAACAGGATGTCACCCTCCCCTTCGGGAACGATGGGGGAAAAAACTTCCTGTCCGAACCGGACATGGGAAACGACGCTGCCGCCCCGCTGCGACATGCCGTGGATTTCGCTTTTCTTCACGTCATAACCGGCCAGCATGAAAGTTTCGGAAAGAATCTCCGACGCCAGAAGTATTCCCTGGCCACCGACGCCGACCAGCAGGATATTGGTTACCTGTTCGCTCATTTTGCCCTCCCGATCGCGTTGAACTTACACAGCTGACGGCAGACGTCACATCCGGTGCAAAGGGCCGGATCGATATACGATATTCCCTTGGCGCCCTCATTCGGCCGCCACTGGATTGCCGGGCAGCCGAGCCGTAGACAGGCGCGGCAGCCGGTACAGTTTTCCGCATTCACCGCGTACAACGGACCGCGCTGGAAAACACCGGCCCGCTTGACCAAAATGCACGGCTTGTCGGTGATGATGACCGATGGCTCAGGACGATTCATTTCCTCTTCCAGCACCGAACGTGTCTCGTCAAGATCAAAGGGATTTATCACCCGCACGTGGCGGACGCCGAGCGCCTTGCAGAGTTGTGGCAGATCCAGCCGGTTGGTCGGATCATCCATCAGGGTGTGCCCGGATGCAGGGTTGTCCTGCCGGCCGGTCATGGCGGTAATCCGGTTGTCGAGGATGATTACCGTAGCCGGGGCATTATTGTAGACCATATCCATCAAACCGGTGACACCGCTATGACAGAAGGTGGAGTCACCAATTACGGCAACGACCTTTTTCCGTTCCTCCTCGGAAACCACCTTAACAACTCCGGAGGCATTGCCGATCGAGGCCCCCATGCAGACACAGGTTTCCATGGCTGAGAGGGGTGGCAGAAAACCCAGGGTGTAGCAGCCGATATCGCCGGTAACATAGGCTTTCAGCCGGTTCAGCGTATAGAAAACCCCGCGGTGGGGACAACCGGGACACATATTGGGCGGTCGACCGGGGAGCGGCACTGATTGTAGTTGGTTTTCGTCAAGAGCAGGCTGGTTGCCAGGAACGATTCCCGCAGTGGCAAATGCCGTGCGAATTCTTTCCGGAGTCAGTTCGCCGCACAGCGGGAGGAATTCCTTGCCGGAAACGGCAATACCCTGGGCCTTGATCTGCTCCTCGAAAAATGGATCAAGCTCTTCGACGACAAACAGGCGATCAACCGTAGCAGCGAATTGACGAATCAGATCGATGGGCAGCGGATAGACCATACCCAGCTTCAGGGTCGAAAATTCGGGGAACACCTCGCGCACATAATTGTAGCAGACACCAGAGGTTATGATTCCGACAGCGGGATCGCGCAGTTCCATGCGATTGATGGCCATGGTATTGGCCGCGGCAGCAAGGTTCTTTATCCGTTCTTCCACCAGGGGATGGCGGACACGGGCATTGGACGGCAGCATTACCTGCTTGGCGGCGTTTTTCACCAAGGCGGGCACGGGCAGACCGGTTACCGGCTCTGCCAGTTCAACAATAGATTTGCTGTGGGAGATGCGCGTCGTGGTTCGCAGCAAGACCGGGCTGTCGTATTGTTCGGAGAGCTCGAAGGCGATGCGGGTAAATTCCTTGCATTCTCGTGAATCGCCCGGTTCCAGCATCGGCATCTTGGCAAATTTGGCATAATTGCGGTTATCCTGCTCATTCTGCGACGAATGCATTTCCGGATCATCAGCGGTGACCAGCACCAGGCCACCCTTGACCCCGGTATAGGAAAGCGTGAAGAGCGGATCGGCAGCAACATTGACGCCAACATGCTTCATGGCCACCAGCGCCCGGGCCCCGGTGAACGATGCGCCCATGGCAACTTCGAGGGAAACCTTTTCATTCGGCGCCCAAGAGGCATTGATTTCTTTATAGCGGATGATGTTTTCAAGAATTTCGGTGGAAGGAGTACCCGGGTAAGCGCTTGCTACCTTGACTCCGGCCTCGTAGGCACCCCGGGCAATTGCTTCATTACCGGACAGTATTTCTTTCATGGAAATGCGTCCCCCTTCACAAAAAAAATACGGGGATTTCTCCCCGAAACCGCCCAGAAATATACCGATAAAACACTGTTGCTGTCAACTGCTAACTGGCTATATGTGCCGCTTTGCCGGCTAGCTGCCGATTCCGTTCCAGGATGTCGGAATTCATGAGGCTTCATTGCCGGCAAGACTGCGAGCGCGGTGAACGGCACTAGTCAGCTATCGGCAAAAGAGTGGCGACAGACTTCAGACGCTGAGCAGTAAACCTTCCAGGAGACCGGCTTCACTGACGATCAGGCTCTCCTGATCAAACAGTTCCATCGTTCGTATCGTGACGAGGGTTCCGGCAACGATCAGATCCTCACGTCCCCGGTCAATCCCCGGGACAGAGAGTCTTTGCTCCGGGGTCATGGGAAGAATGCGCCGGTAGATTTCCTTGATGGCAGCACGCGACATGCAATGGCCATGGACGCTCCGGGCTTCGTAATCAGTCACCTGCAGGTCGATGCCGGCCAAAGTAGTCGGTGTTCCGGCAGTGCCGACAAGTCTGGCGCCGGCAGAGAACCGGTCAAGTCCGGCACCAGTCATCTCTGCACGAAGACCTTCCAGTTCGCGATGAATCTTGTCCTCCATAGCGGCGAGGCTATCCTTGCCTTCCATCAATCTGACAACACCCAGCGGGAGACTTCTGGTGAACAGCGAAGCCTCGTCACGAGCCAGAGTGTATTCGGTGCTGCCTCCGCCGATATCGAATATGATGGAATCTCCGGCACCGCGAATGCCGGAGAAAATTCCGCGCAGCGTAAGGAGCCCCTCTTCTCTGCCGTCAATCACCTCGAGCAAAAGACCGGTTTCCCGGAACACCTCGTCGATGAATTGTTTGCCGTTTGCGGCATCCCGCACGGCGCTGGTAGCAACGGCCCGAACCTTTGTGACCTGTTGCCGGCGAATCTCGTCGGCAAAAGCACTCAGTACGGTCAACGAACGAGCGCGTGCCTCGGCAGACAAGCCGTTATCTCTCGTGAAACCGCCACCAAGTCGGGTAATCACCCTCTTTACAACAAGCGGACGGATACTCGAAGGGGAATCGACAAAACCGATCAGCAACCGGGCGCTATTGGTGCCTAGATCAATTGAGGCACAAGGTATGGGCATTATCGTAACGTCCTTTGGGTTTCAATAATCGTACATGCGTAATAGCCTATCCTGGCAAAAGACGAAACTATCTCCATGAAAAGAAGTCCGGCTATCACTGTGCAGGAACCGCTGCTCAAGCGCTCCAGATGATTTCTTTTCAGATTTTCTTCGTTGGCGAGGAGTTCTTTCTTCAACCCCCGCATTGCTTCTGCATCAGGCACATCAAAACTATCGAGCGAATCCACTGCCAGCGTCATCAGGTACGATGATTTTTTCGCCAATGATTTCAATTCGGCCATGGCGTTATCGGAAAAAAACACCTTTCCTTCCTTCTTGCGCCGGAGGCAGTCGACAATTGTTTCGCAGGTATCGCCGATACCCTCCAAATCATTCACGGTACTGAGAAAGACCGGAATCTCGCCTGATTTTTCCGAAGTGAGTGACTGGCGTGCCAGAAGAACAAGAAAACCGGATATTTCCTTCTGCAGGACATCCAGCAGGTTTTCTTTCTGTTTAATCTGGGAAGCACGCTTGGCGTTGAAACCGTAAAACTGCTCCAGGGTATCGTCCACCATGGAATGGGCGACCTGGGCCATTCTTTTCAATTCGTTTTCAGCCTGCAGGAATGCCAGCGAAGGAGTGTTGAAAACTCTGAAGTCAAGATAACGTGGCTGGGGTTCAATATCAAGGTCACCCTTCACAGGCAGGATCTTGCGCGCCGAGCGGGCAAAGATACCGATCAGCGGCAGCGAGAACACAACCAGAATAACGCTGAAAAGGGTATAGCTGTTGGCAACAGCCCTGGCAGCAACCGACTGGAACTGCGAGGACGAAAAAACATTGCCGAAATGTGCGATTCCTTCGCTGAAACCGGGGGTGATCAAGGACACCGCGACGAGATAGAAAGGAAAGAACAGCAGGACACCGGCAACGGCAAAGACTGCTATTACCCCATAGAAGAAAACTGTCCTTTTTGCCGTCAAGGTGCCACCGATGGCACCGATGGAAGCAAGGGCAAAGGTCCCGACAACCTCACCGAGAGTCATGGCGGCAGCCTGCTCGAAGCCGATGAAACCGCTCCCGGCCATGGCCAGGATAACACCGATGGCGGCACTGCCCGACTGGACGAGGAAAGTAATGAGAGCGCCGATGAGAACGCAGGTGACCGGCATGTCCAGCAGAAAGGAATGTGTCCCCCGGAAAAATTCGCTTTGTCCGAGCGGCAAAAAACGGGTCTCCATGATTTCGAGTCCGAAAAACAGCAGGCCGAAACCCAAAAGAATCTCGCCGAAAAATGCCCATCTTCGACGCTTGCTGAAAAAGCGGAGCACCACCCCGATGAAAATTGCCGGCAAGGAAAGAAAGCTGATTTTGAAAGCGATGAACTGAACGGCAAGTGCCGTACCGAGGCCTGTCCCTACCAGCATTGCGAGGGCTTGGTAGAGCGACAGCAGCCCTGCGTTGACAAAACCGATGATGAGAATCGACGCTGCCCCGCTCGACTGCAGGAGAGAAGAGAGACAACTTCCCGTCAATGCGGCGGACAGCCGATTCCCGGCCAGTCGTTCAAGCAAGCGGCGAACCCCACCGCTGGCAAAACGCTGCAGCCCGTCAGCCATGGTCTTCATGCCGAAGACGAACAAGGCAAGCCCGCCAAGTGCCTCAAATAACTGAAACAGACGCATATGGTCAGACTCCGTATTTCTTTGTCAGGAGTCTGTCGGGCGTTGAAAATCGAAGCGAAAATTCGTCTGGATGAGGGCAGTTTCGGCCCTTTATCGAGCAACAGTTGCTCTGTTGGCCAATAAAGCGACTGCTTGTGGACTGTCCAGACGGATTTGCAGCGGATTTGCCCTACGTTCGACAGGCTCCTGGCTGGTGATAGTTCTACAAAGGCGAGACTGACAGATACGTTGCCAGCGTATCATTTTCAGACAAGTAACGCACGGGTACTGTGTCAGATTATACGGCGGCAACAGCCGTTCGACAAGATCCGTCAAGGGTGATTGGGTGAAAGTAAAATAAAGCGGCAAAGACAGCAGGCTGAACAGGTCAGCTATCGACCATCTCTTTGAGCTCTTTGCCAACTTTGAAGAAGGGCAGTTTTTTGGGTTTCACCATGATTGCTTCGCCGGTTTTGGGGTTCCGACCGACATACGGTTTATAGTCTTTGATAACGAAGCTGCCGAAGCCTCTGATTTCGATCCGTTCACCCTCCTGGAGGGCTTTGGCCATGGAATCAAAAATCGTATTGATTATTTCTTCGGATTTTTTGAAGGAAAGGTTTTTCCTGGACGCGAGGGCTTCAATAAGCTCAGACTTGTTCATCTATTCCTCCAGCTGTTCTTTCTTCGCCAAAGCACCACATTCGACCATGAGCATCCCGTGTTCCGTGGAAGCTTGGCAGTCTAATATCTATCGTTATTCTTGCACGGGCATGTAACCGAACTGATACATGTGTGACAAGTGTTATCAAAATTGAGCAGTGCCCTGGAAAAAGTGATACACTTTTCAACAAAGGCCTGCCGGAAAAACGCCACCCTCGCGACACTTCTAAAATAGAGTTTTACGCCGTAAAGTACTCAAACAGGGTTTTATTGATTCGCCTTGCACTACCAGAAAACAACTTGAATCATTCAATGAAGTTGCAAGACAGCACGATTCGGCTTGCAAGTTTCCTTCCCAAACAATTCTAGTGCCTCTGTAAAATTGTTATACTCTCAAGATGATAGGTCTGGGGGAACATATCGACGGGGCGACTCGCCACGATTTCATAACCGCTTTTCTGCAGCGACGCCAAATCCCTCGCAAGTGTCGGAGGATCACAGGACACATAGATTATCTTTTCCGGCTTCAATTGGGGAATCATTCGTATCGCCTCGAGAGCTCCCGTTCTCGGCGGATCAAGCAGCACCAAGTCAAAATATTCTCCTCGACGGGCCAGCTCTTGTACACCCAGGGCGGAGTCCTTGCAGAAAAACCTGGCATTGTCTACAGCATTGCTACGGGAATTGCTGACGGCATCTTCTATTGATTGGCGAAAATCCTCATAACCGACAACTTCCGCGCAGTAGCGGGCAAAGGGCAACGAAAAGTTACCGTTGCCACAGAAAAGGTCCAGGACCCGCTCGGTGCCCCGGAGGCCCGCCCAGCGGAGCGCCAATTCAATCAACGCACTGTTCTGCAGGTAATTTACCTGCGAAAAACCACCGCAGCGAAAGAACAGGGACATACCGGGAAAATCGGGGAACATACCGCGCGGCAAGGAATAGGACACCTTTTCATCCCCCCAGACGTTGCTGATGGTCGATTTTCTGCCGCGCTGCAGAAAAACCCCCGTTACCGGGACCTGCCCGGGTATTGCCCGCTTGAGCCAACCGGTTGCTTGCTCGACCCCTGCCCCGATATAGTGAAAAAGAACGATGGCATCTCCGCCATCACCGATGGCGACATCGATCTGCGGGACCTTATCCGGTTCGGGAAAACCTTTCATTATTTCTCGCAACCGCAAATAGATTTCGTTCACCCGCCCATGAGCTATGGCGCATCCGCACGGTGTGTCAATTACGTAGTGAGTCCCTTTACGAAAGAACCCCATATGGAGAGTGCCGTCCACATATCTGAGTTTGAACTGCACCCGTGATCGATAACCATACGGCATGGGTGAAGGAAGGATCGGCAGGATCCTGTCACGTTCCACTCGAGTAGCGCGAATAATGATTTCCGCGAAAATGTCTTCTTTTGCCCTGCTCTGGATATCGTACGGCAGGTGCTGCCAACTACAGCCACCGCACTCGCCAAACACCGGACAGGGCGGCGATATCCTGTGCGGTGAAGGAATTACACATTCCAGCAGCTCGCCCTCCATGTAGGATTTTTTGTCGGTCACGATACGGACCCGAGCCGTATCGCCAACGGCAGTAAAGGGAACAAAACAGACCTTACCGTCAATACGGCCGAGCCCCGCTCCGCCAAAAGCCATTGTATCAATTTTTAGCAACTCTTCTCGCACGACGAACCTTTCTTTCAGGCAAAGCCCCGGTTTCTCTTTTCCGTCTTCAACAATTCCGATGCGATGAATTTCGGGGGAAATTTCTCGTCGGCCAGATAAGGCAGCGCAGTGGCCACGAAGGATTCTATCAGCTGCTCGCGGGCCGGTTCGATCTCGGCATATGGCACCCCCATTTTTTCAATGGTTCGGCGATAGACCGCACAATCACTGAGAATCCTGCGCGCCGCGGCCAGTTGTTCCGGTCCATTGAAATACTCTTCCAGCAGGGGAACTTCGCACTCTATTTCTATCCTGACAAGATGATAGTCTTCGTAATAACGACGAGTAGTATCGAAGATCTGTAGGGTTATGGTAGGACTCAACGGAATTTTTCTGACACATGTTTTCATTACAGGAAAAGCTCCTTATGTTGGATAGAGGCTCCCGACGTGCGTGGGATCATGTAGTTATGGTACAAAGCGGAAAAAGTCAACTGCCGACCCGTGTTGAACATGCTGTCTCGGCGAAGGACGCCCCGCTCTTGCTGACGAACAGTGTCCAGCGGTTACACCCTTCCGCAATTGCTGTCAAAAACAACCTGGGGCCTGTCAGGAGACTCCGGGTTGGCCGGTATCGGTTTCTGTTCGGAAACGAGAACGTTATTGTTCCGGCACGTAACTTTTATCAACAAAAGCTGACAGCAAAGGCTGCCCGCAGGGCAAGTCCTGTGGCCGAACCAAAACAAGAACCGTTTTCAGATGAAAACGAGCTAGAATTAATGACCTTTTTCGGCAAGAAATTGCAAGATAATTTTTTTCAGGGGGGCACCAGGTTCCTCACGGATATCATAGGAAACGTGCACGACCGGCTTTGAAAGGGTCATCAGGCGGCGAAGATCGACGGGCGTTGCCGACAGGATCAGGTCACAGGGTATTCGCTCAATAGTTTGCCGGAGCTCCTCGATCTGGGCCGGGCTGTAGCCCATGGCTGGCAGCACTTTACTGATATGGGGATACGCCGCAAATGTTTCCGCAATTGAGCCAACCGCATAGGGGCGCGGGTCCAGCACGGAGCGGGCCTTGAAATCAATGGCCGCGGCATAGCCGGCGCCGGAAGCCAGGCCTCCGTGGGTAATGGAGGGTCCATCCTCGATAACCAGCACGTTCCGTCCTTCGATCGCTGCGAGGTCTGAAAGGGAGATCTCCGACCGGGTTCGGACAACGGCTGCAGCCGGATTGGCTGCGTGAATTGTTTCCTCCAGCAGGTCACACACTTGACGGACAACAGTATTAGCTTTGTTGATGACTACCAGCGATGCACGGCGCAGGTTTACCTCACCGGGAAAATACCCGGTTTCGTCCCCGCTGCGGAGTGGGTCCACCAGGGTGATCTCAAGATCAGGGACAAAAAATGGAAAATCGTTGTTCCCCCCGTCCCAGAGAATCAGATCCCCTTCCTTTTCCGCCAGTCGCAGAATTCCGGCATAGTCGACCCCGGCATAGACAACGGCGCCCCGGCTGATGAGCGGCTCATACTCTTCCCGCTCCTCAATGCTGCATCGATACAGTGACAGGTCATCGAAACTGGCAAAACGCTCAACCGCCTGGCTCGCCAGGTCTCCATAGGGCATCGGATGACGGACAACCACCGGCAACAGGTTTTTATCCGCCAAGATTCCGCACAGATAGCGGGTGAGTTGACTTTTTCCGCACCCGGTACGGACGGCGCAGACGGAAATAACCGGTTTACGGCTCTTCAGCATGGTGGCAGCGGGTCCCAGCAGGGAAAAATCCGCCCCCAAGGCAAGCACGAGAGATGCCCGGTGCATCAGTTCCTCATGGGAGATATCACTGTAGGCAAAAACCACCCGGTTCACGCGCTGGCGCGTAATCAACTCGGGGAGTCGTTGCTCGTCAAAAATGGGAATACCCCGCGGATAGAGGCTCCCGGCCAGTGCTGGGGGATAACGACGTTCGGTGATATAGGGTATCTGGGCTGCGGTAAAGGCAACTACCCGAAACCTCGGATCATCCCGAAAGCAGACATTGAAATTATGAAAATCTCTGCCGGCCGCTCCCATGATGATGATCCGCTCGCGTTTCATAACAGCCGCCGTAGTGCATCGTGGAAAATACCGAGGGCAGCTTCAAACTCTTGATCCGTTGTTACAAGCGGCGGTATGAACCGGATCACGTTACGTTCAATGCCGCAGTTTATCAAAATAAGGCCATTTTCCAGGCAATGACGGAGCACCGCTTCGCAAGAGACATGGTCCGGACTGCCATCCGGCATGACGAACTCAATCCCGATCATCAGACCATGACCGCGCACATCCCCGATCACCGGATACTTTTCGGCCAAGCCACGCAGGCGGTCGAGAACCGTCGCCCCCCGGGAGGAGGTCTTTGCCAGGAGCGCTTCGTCTTGAATAACATCGATTGTTGCACTGCACGCGGCACAAGATACGGGGTTTCCGCCAAAAGTTGTTCCATGGGCGCCGGAAGGCCATAGTTCCATGATTTCCTTGCGTGCGACCACGGCCGAAAGGGGGAAACCGGAGGCAATGCCCTTGGCAACGGTCAGGATATCGGGTACAACCCCGGACACTTCAGAGGCAAACCAGTGTCCGGTCCGCCCCATTCCTGATTGAACCTCGTCGAAGATCAGCAATATCCCGTGACGGGTGCATAGCTCCCGCAGGGCGACAAGAAAGGCTGCGGGTGCTGGAATATATCCGCCTTCGCCGAGAAACGGCTCAATAATGACGGCAGCAACCTCATCCGCAGTAATCCGGTGCTTCAGCGTTTCATCCAGGGCCTGCAGGCAACAAAGACCGCAGGTGTCGGGTTTTCGCTGGAACGGGCAACGGAAGCAGTAGGGATACGGCGCCTGATAAACGGATGGCAGCAGTGGATGATATTTCTTGCGATATGCCGCGGAACTGGTGGTAACGGACAAGGCGCCGAGAGTACGGCCATGAAAGGCACCGGTAAAAGACACTATTCCCTGGCGGCCTGTCACGTAGCGGGCTACCTTCAAAGCACCCTCCACGGCCTCCGCACCTGAATTGCTGAAGAACAGCATATCAAGGCCCACAGGAGTTATGGATACCAGTTTTTCCGCAGCCGTTACGGTAGTCTCGTTGAAATAGACCCCACCGGTGTGGATCAGGTTTTCCAACTGCATCTTCACTGCAGTCACGACCCGCGGGTGATTATGTCCCAGGGCCAGGACGGCGAGCCCCGACGAGAAATCCAACCAGCTCCTGCCGTCTGCTGCGTAGACACGGACCCCTTCGCCACGGACCACGGGAAGCGGGTAGTAGACATGGAGTGCCGGCGTAAAAACCCGGGCAGCACGTTGCATGATATCAAGTGAGCTTTCCATCAATCCCCCGCTTGGTTACCTGTCTATCTGCGCCTTCTGCAGATGTCCGCTGAAATCACGATAAATGACCTTAACCCTGCTGAAAAAATCCAGGGCGCCTCTTCTACCCCCTGCCTCCGGATGGCCGGAACCGGAATGCTTCCATCCGCCAAAGGGAAGCTGGATCTCCGCCCCGATAGTGGAGGCATTAATGTAAACAAGTCCGGTCTGCAGATCCCTTTCCGCCCGGGCGCTGATGTTGACATCCCGAGTATAGATGGATGATGACAGGCCGAACGGGACTTCGTTGACAATGGCGAGTGCCTCGTTAAATGAGGAAAAGCGGAGAATCGACACAACCGGCCCGAAAATCTCCTCTTGCGCTATTCTCATCCGTGGAACAACATTGGCGAAAATCGTCGGCTCGATAAAAAAACCATGCTCACAAGCGTTTCCCAGGAACCTGTTTCCGCCGAAATAGAGTCGTGCCCCCTCTTCCTGGCCGATTCGTATGTAGTCAAGCACCCTTTTCATCTGCTGTGCATTAACAAGCGGGCCCACATCTGTCGAGGCATTCAGCCCCGGTCCGAGTTTCAGTTGCGCCGCCGCGTCCCGGAGCAACTGGAGGAATTTGTCATAAAGAGATTCGTGAACGACAACCCTGCTTGCCGCGGTACAGCGCTGTCCACTGGTACCGAAAGCACCCCACAGTACGCCCTCTAGAGCCAGCTGCAGATCGGCATCAGCCATTACGATGATGGCGTTTTTTCCGCCCATTTCAAGGGCAAGCGGCCGGTGCCTCGTTCCCAGCAGGGCTTCAAGATGTTCACCGGCACCGCAGGAACCGGTAAAAGAAACAGCATCGACACCTGCATGAGTCGCAAGGTGCTCTCCCACCTCTTCGCCGGGCCCTATCAGCAAATTGACCACACCCTCCGGCATTCCGGCCTCCTCGAGCGCCGCAACCAGGGCGGCAGCACATGCCGGTGTCGACGAAGAAGGCTTCAGCACTACGGTGTTGCCGCAAATGAGCGCCGGAAAGAGTTTCCAGCCCGGTATCGCAACGGGAAAGTTCCAGGGAGTAATCAAGGCCGTCACGCCATGGGGTTCACGGATACTTTTACAGTCCTTGTCCGGAAGTTCCGATGGCACCGTTTCACCGGCCAGTCGCCGGCCCTCACCAGCCATGTAATAGGCCATATCGATGGCTTCCTGGACATCACCCAAACCCTCTGCAAGGACTTTTCCCATTTCACGGGTTACCAGGGGGCCCAATTCCTGTTTTTTTCGTTGCAGGATTTCACCTGCCCTGAAGAGGATTTCTCCCCGCTTTGGCGCGGGCATCAATTTCCATCCTTGATACGCTTTTCGTGCGGCAGCCACGGCAAGATCAACATCTTCTCGGCTGGAGACCGGCACAGAGGCCACTACCTCACGAACATCGGCCGGATTTGTCGTGTCGTGACGTTTTCCGCTCAGAGAATCAATCCATTTTCCAGCAATGAAATTACGCACTACAAGAGCCATGGGTCACCTCCTAAAGAAAACACCTGTTTTTAATACTACCAGACGTCTGGTAGCGTGCAAGAACAGCGAAATTCAGGGCCTGAAAGGTATTTCATCCTTGCAATTTTTACCAATTCCGACTATAAAATATAAGCTTACGTATGCTCGTCATCAGAATGAAAGAAAAACTACCAGCAAGGAGTTTTCATGAAGAAAGAAGAAGCGATTGAAGTAGAAGGAACGGTTATTGAACCGCTTCCCAATGCAATGTTCCGGGTAAAACTGGAAAATGACCATGTTGTTCTTGCACATATTTCCGGTAAAATGAGGAAGTTTTTCATTAAGATACTTCCCGGAGACAAGGTGACGGTGGAACTTTCCCCCTATGACCTGACACGCGGACGTATTACCTACCGTTCCAAATAGTCCCGTCTTTCATATCCGGGATCATTCGTCATCCCATCCCATCACAGAATATTTCAGAAATATCGGGTGCCTTTTCATACCTGAATCTGCGACGTGACGATTCTTCTCACCGGAACCGCCCGGAACGCCATGGATTCTGAATGCGACAAATGGGTGCCGGAAGAATATCCGGTATCGGATTCTGCTGGTTGTCATGGAAATATTGGTGTCTGTACCGGTCGTGACAAACGGAGTGGATTCTGTTGTCAGCGGTAGTTAACGAAAATTGCTGCCGCCTGCCACCCCATCAGGCCGAACAAACTGTAGACAGACACACTAAATGAATCGAAATTCTCAACATCGCGATCGAACCATGATTCGTGAAATTTCATAAAAAAGGAACGACTGAATATGTATACTGTTGCAGATTTGCGGAAGGGACTAAAGATTACCCTCGATGGCGATCCATACATAGTGATTGCCTTTGAATTTGCCAAGCCGGGGAAAGGTCAAGCCCTCTATCGTACCAAGATGCGCAATATGATCAACGGCACGATCCTGGACAGGACCTACCGCTCAGGAGAATCCTTCGAGCCGGCCAATCTCGAAGAAAGAAAGATGCAATATCTCTACAAAGAAGATGAGATGTACAATTTTATGGACAATGAAAGTTTTGAGCAGATCGCCATAAGCGAAGACGCAATCGGCGACACCAAGAACTTCCTGATCGACAATATTGAAGCCGATATTCTGATGTTCAAAGAAAAACCGATTGGCGTAAGTCTGCCCAACTTCGTTAACCTGCGGGTTACCCAGACCGACCCGTGGGTCAAGGGAGACACTTCCGGCAGCGATTCGAAGCCGGCCACCCTGGAAACCGGTTATGTCCTGAGAGTCCCGCCCTTCATCGAAGAAGGGGAACTCATCACCGTCGATACCCGTACCGGTGAATATTCCACGAGGGTGAAAGGGTAACAGCGTGATTGCCGGCTCCCACCTATCCGGTCGCCACGAAAACCTCAGGAACAGGGCCAAAATCCTTGCAGCGATTCGAAACTTCTTCGTACAAAGGGGCTTTCTCGAAGTCGAGACGCCCCACAGAATTCCTGTTCCTATCCCGGAAGCCCATATCGACGTAACCGCTTCCGGCTCGTGGGTTCTGCATCCGTCTCCGGAAATCTGCATGAAACGGTTAATGGCGGCCGGTTTCGACCAAATCTTCCAGATCTGTCGCTGTTGGCGGGACGGTGAGCGCGGTTCACTTCACCTGCCCGAATTCACCATGCTGGAATGGTACCGGACCCATGCCGACTACCTGTCGATCATGGACGATTGCGAGGCGCTGGTCAGATGTGCGGCTGACGCCGTTGCTCTCAAGGGAAAAATTCGCCGACAGGGCAAGACAGTCAACCTGTTCGGCGCATGGGAAAAACTCACGGTGCGGGAAGCTTTTCTGCGCTATGGGGGTATTTCCATGCAGGAAGCCCTGCAAAAAGACCTGTTCGACGAAATCATGGTCTGCGCAATAGAGCCGCAGCTGGGTCTGGAAACACCGACAATTTTAATGGAATATCCTCTGGAACGTGGCTCTTTGGCGAGGAAGAAAATCGGTGGGGAAGGTGTCGCTGAACGGTTTGAGCTTTACATCGGTGGCCTCGAACTTGCTAATGCTTTTTCCGAGCTTGTTGATACCAAGGAGCAAAGAGCGCGGTTTATTGAGGAACAGACTATTCGTGCCGCCACGAATAAGACGTGCTACCCGCTGCCGGAAAAATTTCTCGATGACCTGCAGGCAATCCCCCCTTCGGCAGGAATAGCTTTCGGCATAGACCGTCTGATAATGCTGCTGCTCGATGTCGATAGTATCGATGAAGTAGTTGCCTTTACACCGGAAGAACTGTAGTGACATGTGCCGGGCCCGGCGCATTGTGCGGCATCCTCCCCTCCCCCTGCACTCTTTCCATCCATGGCACCACATCCGCTTCGGCGAACCTGCTACAAACAATCAAGCCTTTTCTCCTTACCAGCATGGCCAGGAGCCTGTCGGACGCAGGGTGAATCTGCGGTAAAACTGTCTGGACGGTAAATATTTCGCCGCTCTATTGGGCAACAGACAGCAAAACCTGTTCTCAACCAGTCGAGTTTTCGCATCGACTTTCCACGTCAGACAGATTGTTAGAGCGGATAATCGATTTGTTCACCCAGATAGTTTTGCAGTATCAGGCTGTTGCCCTGAAAACGGGCCACATCCGGCAGAAGCGGGATTTTACCCTTGCCCCCCGGTGCATCGATAACATAGTAGGGATTGGCCATGCCTGAGGTATAGCCGCGAAGGCCTGCCATTATTTCCAGCCCCTGCTTAACCTCCGCACGAAAGTGCCCGGCACCCTTTACCAGGTCCAGTTGATGGATGTAATAGGGGCGAACCCTGATGGTCAGAAGCTTTTGCATCAAGCGTTTCATCGTTTGAGGATCGTCGTTCACCCCCCGCAATAAAACGGTCTGGTTGCCGAGCGGAATGCCGGCATCCGACAACAGAGAACAGGCTGCCGAAGATTCCGCCGTCACTTCCAGCGGATGATTGAAGTGGGTATTTATGTAAAGCGGATGAAACGTCTTGAGCATTCGGCAGAGCTTCGGGCTGATTCGCTCGGGCAAGGTAACGGGTACCCGGGTGCCGATCCTGATAATTTCCACATGGTGAATTCGCCGAAGGCGCGTGAGCAGCCACTCCAACTGATCGTCGGGCAGCAGTAGCGGATCGCCTCCCGACAGAATCACATCCCGAATCGCGGGTGTTTTCTCTATGTAGCTAATGCCAGCATCGAGGGTTTGCTCGCCGACCTCGGCAGTGGCGCAACCGACCTTTCTTTTGCGCAGACAGAAGCGGCAATAAACGGCGCAGCGCGTGGTGGCCAAAAAAACAACCCGATCAGGATAGCGGTGGATGACAGCGGGGGTCGGGCTCAGATTCTCTTCATCCAGGGGATCGGAGTGCAGGCCATCTTCATCAAGTTCGTGCAAATCAGGCACACACTGTCGCCAGATCGGATCTCCCGGCTCATGAATCAAACCGAGGTAG
>JAQUHN010000059.1 GCA_028683555.1 Geobacteraceae bacterium
CTTCCGACGCCGACTTCGAGTATACCGGCTCTCTCATCCGGGAACTGTGCGACAAGTATGACGGGCAGCCCTTCGAACCTCATATTACCGTGCTTTCGGGAGATCTGACCGATCTGGCCAGGCTGCAACGAGTGGTTTCCGCCGCGGTAGCCGGCATCCAGCCATTTTCCCTGGAGGTCCGAAAAATCGGCTACAGCGAAGCGTATTTCAGGAGCCTGTTCATTGAATTCGAAGGAGCTCAGCCGCTGCGGGAAATCCGGGCCAGGTTGCTGTCCGGACTCGAAGTCGAACCAGCCGATGAATTCCTCCCCCACCTGAGCCTCCTTTACAGTGAGATGCCGCTGCGCCACAAGCAGGCGCTGGCTAAAAGGCGGGTTCTGGACAGGTCAAAAATTCACTGTGACGAAGTGAAGATCGTCACACCCCGCAACCGGGAACTGGGATGGCGGGATACCAGCCAATGGCAGACCCTGTACCATGCCAGGCTCGGGGCAAACAGCTAACCCACAAGATTCAAAAAAAAACCCTCCGCCAAAGAGGGAGTATTTGGCAGAGGGCACATTTCATTGTATGGAGGAAAAAAGTTAAACTGGGGGCCATTCAGAGAATGGCAGAATTTTTCCGCGGCGTTTAACCTGGAGTCACATTCACCGTTACCTGCCCAGTTTCAGCAGGCTGGTTTTTCCTGAAGCATGCGATGAGCACAATCCCGACCACGGCAGCTACGGAAATCAGGGCAAGCGCGGTAAAAAAACTGCCGGTCTTGCCGATTGACATGCCGCCGAGAAAGAGCCCAAGCGCCCCGCCAAAGGTACCAATACCAAAGCAGAAGCCCATCATTCTGCCGATTATGCTCGGCGGATAGGTAACGGCAATGGTTGCGCTCAGCGAGGCATTCATAAAGGGGATGCCCCACCCGGCAAGCATAAGACACACCGTAAGCAGGGAGGAATTGCCGAACACCGGCGACTGCAGGATCAGATAGGTGAACAGTCCGGAAAGCAGAAACCCGATGATGACAGCCGGCTTGGGGTTACCCTTGGCAATCCTGTCAAAAAACAAGCCACCGATAAACGGCGCGAATATCCCCACCGAGGTCAGCGCAAGCGAAAGGTTGCCGGCGGTTACCGGCGGCAGCCCCACCCCCATCGGGGCCGGGGCGCCCAGGTATGCCGGGACGAGGTTATACAGACAGTACAAACCCCATGAGTTACAGATTATCACTGCAGTAATGAGCCAGGTCTTGGGAAGGGTAATGGCTTTACCGAAAGTCAGGCTTCCTGCGCCGGCCGACATGGCCGCATGAAGGCCTTGAAGAATTTCAGCGGAAGGCGCTTTCCTGGTAAAAAGCAGCACCAGCACTATGGCAACCCAACCCGGTATCGACATTACCGCTACCATGTGTTGCCAACTTCCTAAAGCAGCAAACAGGAACGGTGACGCAATAACCCCTACGGTTGATCCGATTGACAATGCTCCAAACAAAATACCGGAAGCGAGCCCTTGTTCTTTCGGCGGAAACCATAGGCACAGGATGGGCCCGATGGTCGCGAACACGAAACCGACCGAAGCCCCCTGGACCAATCGGCCGACGAACAGCGCGGTATAGTTGTGCCCGATCCACGGCATGAGCACCGCAGGTAACGAGGTGCAGAGCAGGCCGAGAACAAGGGCCGTGGTAATTCCGTACTTGTCGCAGACAATACCGCCAAAGGTCAGCACGACTGCCACGGAAAGAACAAAACACATCATAAGGTTCGTGGCCATCCCCATATCCACCTGCAGCGTGGCGGCAACGTCACCGAGGATCGGGGCAAAGACAATCATGTTGACATAGAGAGACATGATTGCCACACTGCCGGCCAGGAGAATAAGCCATCTATGGTTGGAATACATCGATTTTTCTTCCATTACCTACCTCCGCATAATTATTGCAATGCTGGTTCACCTGCTATCAAAACCACTACATCTGAACTCTGCATGGAAAGTTACGGAAAAAGCTCCCTCTTCCGCAACTGAAGTCACGGAAGAGGGAAATCACCAGGTTGGAGGAAGACGTCTCTTCCGGAAGGGCAGTTACGGAAGAGATGGTCAGGGTTACAATCTTGAATCAGGTTTGTTGTCGCTACAAAACTGTTTATTGAGCAATAAAACGGCACGTAAGCATCCTGCCGGCCGCTGACGTTTAACAACAGGCTGCGGCCGTTTTCTGGACCGCTTTACGACCCGCCACTCCCAACAGTACCCCGAGCACGATACCGAGCATCGCGGCAAAGAGAATCTGGAAGCTCGGCGGCAGGAGAAAGGTGATGGTGTGGGCCGGTATCCAGAACAGCGGCAGAGTTTTCTTGAAAACAAAGCCCCACATCACCGACCAATCCAGTTCCTGCAGGCTGCGAGCGAAGTCGATGGGCTGAAAAAACCCCTTCAGGGTTCCGCCATTGCGCAGGATGTGCATATCGGTGATTTTGTGGAAGGTCATGAAGACCGGGGCAAACAGGAGATTCAACGTCACGCTGATAGAAAAAGACCCGATCAGCTTGGCGAGGGAAAAGGGACCCGCCATGACCTTTTCCGGCAGCGGATAGACGTAGTGCCCGACGAATTCCGGGGCCCCGACGGAAAAAATGGTAAATGCCGTCTTGATCACCACGCCGAGGCATCCCCACACCAGCGCCCGCGGCAACAACCCGAAGCCGGGGCGGTTGTAAACCCCTTGGGTTATGCGCAGGGCGATGGATTCTCCCAGGGTGGCCAACAGGGCAAACTGAAGAAAACTCATGGCTATCTTGTGTGAATGCAGCGCTTCCAGATAGAAATCAAGTACGTTCTGAAACAGTGCGAACGGTGCAATTGCGGCTGCTATACAACAGAGGAAAACAAAATCATTTTTTTTCACGAAACTCTCCGATATGGTTTAGTAGATTTATCAGTTGGCCGACGAAAACAGTCCTCAAACCATCCTTCGCACAATCAGGCAGCGCAACCATCTCCCCGTCCGAGGCGCTGCATCGCGTCAGAATGCCCTGGTGATGTTAAGGCTGCTCATTATCCCTTCGGTGCGATCTACGGCGCCGAATTCAATGTTGGTCCGCATTTCGATCAAGGTTTTCCACTGTGGAATGGCAAACCGTATTTCCGGTCCAACAGCAAAAACCCGGTCATGGACTTTATCCCAGGTAACGTCTTGTCCCCGGTCATCAGTGACCTGGAACTGGGCATACCCCACCACGCCCACTTCAAAAGCCTTGAGGGGTCCGACTCCCATGGTAGCGGGAAGCGCCTTTCCTATGCCCCACTCGAAATGGAAATCGTCGCCGAGCCGCACATCATGACCGCGCTGCTTGCCGTGCGTTTCATAGCGGCCGAGCCACGAAAGACTCCAGGTCTTCTCCTTATCGGGATAATAGGTAGCGCCGGCATCAAACTGTCCGGTCCAGTAGCCTTTACCCGCCCCGCCCGGATGATTGGGGTCATAATGTCCGACCGGCACCCACGCCATCAGACCGATAACCGCATCCCATTGTTGCCCATGCCAGGCAATTGCAATAGGCTCGACGACACAATCCCCCAGAGAAACACGTGAGTCGGTCGTGCTGCCGGCCCTGAAATCGTTGTAGACAACCGGAATGACCACATTCGGCAACCAATCCCCACCCAGGATTTTGATATTGGTCACCCATATCGGCCTATGGGCCTGCGCGAAGACAAATACGTCCAGATCGGCAGCCGAGATTTTTTTCCCGTCACGGTCTGTCAACGTGTCGGTTTTATAAAAGAAATTGTATATCCGGTAGTAAAATCCCGGCGGGCCAACGGTTGCCACCTTGATGCCTTCCCCGCCATTGGTGAATTCGTTGCCGGTTGGTCCTGCAAGTGCCGCCCCCGTCCATATCAGCACGCAAACCAGGGCAAGTTGAATACTTCGAAGCCGTTGTTTCATAAAACCTCCTCATACGATAACGAAAACTCGACATATTCCGTGAACACCCCGGTGAAGGCGGGGAGGACGGCACCTCCCCGACTTCAGTAACGGGTATCACTCACAGGCCATCAAAAGGGCAATGTCTGGTCCAGTTCTTCATCCGTAAGGTCGAACACATGGCCAGAGTTGGGCAGTGCCTCCTGATAGAAGAACTCGGGCAGACGATCATCCTTCGCAGTAAAGCCAGCATCCCTGTTGAACTGTTTTTCCAGGGATAGATTCTGCACCGCAATGCCCATCAGCTTGTTGATGTCCCATTCGTCACCGAACTTGGCACCCACCATATCCGCCACGCACTGGATATTGTCCGGGTTCTCGAAGACAACGCCGACAAAGATGCACAGTCCCAGGTTGTCAAGCAGCGTAAAACCCACCTGGCAATTGCGCGAGGCCTCCACCTTGCCTTCCTTGTCCGCCGGGTCTCCCGGCATGGAGATGGTGTTGCCGGCAGTATGATCGGCACCCATGGTCGACGTGGCATAGGTGATGCCGGTTCCCTTGAGGCCCCGTGGGTCGTAGGCGGCCATTGACTGGCCTTTTACCGTTGGGATCCGTTTGACGCCGAGAGCTTTACCGGCCCGCTCCGTGCCATCGCCCAGCAATCTGCCGAAGGTGGTACCGTCCTTCATCTCCTGCACCAGCATCAGCGCTCCGGCACCGTCGCCGAAAGGTATTTTTCCCGCTTCCATTGCCACGCCGATGGTGCAGCCGGTATCCATAGTATCGACACCCAAGTCGTCGCACATCCGGTCAATCTGCGCGATGACGTCGATGTCGCGGATGCCGCAGTTCGCTCCCACCAGCCCGATGGTTTCGTATTCGAACCCGGAGGTCAGATACTCGCCTTTTGCGTCATGGTAGATCTGCGAACACTGCACGATACAGCCACGATGGCAGGTATGTTTCATGATGCCGCCACGGGTGGCCTGCAATTCGGCAATCTTCTCACCGCTGATATCCTCGGCATGTTCAAAAGTACCGGAACTGAAGTTGTTTGTCGGCAGGATCCCCAGGCCGTTCATGGGATTGACCAGCATCGCCGTTCCCAGGGCAGGCAACCCCTGGCCGGTAAATGGATGCTGGATGATTTCCTTCACAAACTGCCTGTTTTTCTCGACGAACTTCGCCTTGTCATGGTACTTCGCCTCATAGGAGCCGGAATCCTTGATGATGATAGCCTTTATCTTCTTCGAGCCCATCACTGAACCGAGGCCTCCGCGTGCCGCCGCGCGGCTTGGATGCCCCTCCAGATCGGTAATCTGGACGGTTGAATTGCGGTAGCCGCGCTCACCGGCACAGCCGATCGATGCAATGCTGATTTTGTCGCCGAAGTCCTGCCGCAGTTTGTCGGTAAGCTCGTAATTGTTCATTCCCAGGTATTTGTCAGCAGGCAGCAGTTCAACGGTATTCTCACCAAGGAACACCAGCGACCACGCGTCATCTTGCGGCTGGCCTTCGACAACGAGCGCCTTCAACCCCAGACCGACCAGCTTTTGGGCAAAGGTCCCGCCAGCATTTGCTTCCTTGATGCCGCCGGTTAGCGGACTCTTGCCGCCAATTGACAGCCTTCCGGAACAAGGGGCCGGTGTATCGCCCAGCAATCCCGGACAGAAGATCAGTTTATTCTCCGGTCCCAAGGGGTCGCAGGTCGGATTCACTTCCTCGCAGAGGATTTTCGCAATCAGACCCCTGCCGCCAAACAGCGTGTATTTCTCCGTAACGGGCTCCGTTTTGAAGCTTTTGCCCGTCATATCAATTCGAACAATCCTATCCATAGTCTTTCCATCCTCTCCGGTATTTTTATGAAAAAGGAGCAGACAGCTGCCGCCTGCCCCTTTCGTCTCGAATGGTTACTGTCAGTATGCCTTCTCCAGGATTGCCAGGATATCCTCCTTGGAAGGATCGCGGGGATTGAAGAAAGTGGAGCCTTCAACCAAGGCATCTTCCGCAAGGCGGTCGAACATGTCCTTGGTAACGCCGCACCCTTTCAGAGTTGGTATTTCCAGCTCTTTATTGAGACTTTTCACCAGATCAACGGCAGCCTGCGCGGCCGCCGCATCGCTCATGCCGGTTACGTCGATGCCCATCGCCACCGCGATGTCCTTGAACCGGGCGGGAACCGTCAGCGCGTTGTACTCCATTACGTACGGCAGCCCGATGGCATTTGCCACGCCGTGCGGCAAGTGGAAATGTGCGCTCAGCGGATGAGCGATGGAATGAACCAGGCCAAGCACCGCGTTGGTAAAGGCAAAGCCGGCCATCATGCTGCCAGCAGCATTCCCGCACGGGCTTCGAGGCATGAACCGTTTTTTGTTGCTTTCACGATATTATTGGAGATCAACTCTATGGCCTTCAGGGCAATTACGTCCGTGGGGATCATGGCTGCCTTGGAAACATAGGCTTCGATGGCATGGGTCAAGGCGTCCATGCCCGTTGAAGAGGTTATCTTCGGCGGCATTCCGACGGTCAAAAGGGGGTCTGCCAAAGCGATGGTCGGGCCGACAAACTGGCCGCCGATGATCATTTTCTTGGTACGGGCGGTGTCCGTTACAATGCTGAAAGCCGTAACTTCACTAGCGGTACCGGCGGTCGTCGGAATCGCAATCAGGGGCTTGCCGGGCACTTTAACCGTATTGATGCCCTCGTATTGATTGATGGGAGACGGATTGCTCAGGAGGATGTTGATGGCTTTCGCTGAGTCGATGGAACTTCCGCCACCGACTGCCACGACGATGTCCACATTGGCAGAACGGGCAATGACTGCAGCCTCTTCGACCTGGGTGTCGGGGGGGTTGGGGAGAACACCGTCATATTCAAGTGCTTCAACGCCGGCATCTTTTAGAGAGGCAATCAAGCCATCCACGATACCCGCCGCTTTTACCCCTTTGTCATACACCACGAAGGCCTTTTTCGCCCCCATGCCTGCCGCCATTTCACCCAGTTTCTTGGAAACACCTTCACCGAAATGCACAAAACTAGGGATGCCAAACATGAATTCCATACCATTCTCCTTTTCGTATTGTTTGATTGTTGCTCTGACTCGATTCACCCATGTCAGCAAAATGAAATACTTTTGAACCCCCTTTCGCACTAGTTTTCAAATTCGTTTTATGAAATTTATTTTTACTGACAGTAAACAACATGAGCAAAGGTGATACCACCTTCAGGGAGAATACGGTGCGGTGGAGAGAGATATTTGTACCGATCAATTGTGGCGGGAGCATTTCACGTTAGAAGTTGGTATGTTAGCGATGCAGCCAAGAGGCTTCGGCCTTTCATTTTTTCATGAAAGACTGGATCCGGAGTGTGGTATCCGCATGACGCGCAGTTAAATTATTTAACTATGGATTAAATTTTTATACGAGTTGTTAAATTATTTAACTCACAAAGCATGTAGGAATGGACGCAGAAGAGAACTGCGGCGGGTAATACATACGGGGGTTTTCAAACAACTGATCCTTGACTGGCGAGGATAATTTCCCGGTCGAGAGCCTTGTCGAAACCAGACAGCGTACCCGGTATAATTTCCACATCCGCCGCAACAATGAAACAACCAAGATCCATCGCACGCGAGACCAGCGAGCCGGAACTGCCCGGCAAGTATCGCTTCACAGGGTTCCTTTTCCGGCATCATATGCCATGGCCTGAATGTTGCTGCGTGATGAAAGTGGCAAGAGCAATAAACATGCCCTGCAATACTGTCAAGAAATGATGCTTTTTGCCACACAAGGTATTGCCGCCTGCGGCGGTGAAGACAGCTGTGTTTTCAGACAATGAAAAGAGGAGGGAATAATGGACAATTACACGATTGTACGCACGGAACACCTGAACCACTATGGCTACCTGTTCGGAGGAACGCTGCTCCGCTGGGTGGATGAGTTCGCCTGGATTTTTGCTTCACTGGACTTCCCGGGCTGCACCCTGGTAACCGTGGGCATGGACCAGGCGAGCTTCAGGAAGCAGATTGAAAGCGGATCAATTCTGCGCTTCAGCATACTTCCGGTTCAACGGGGTACAAGTTCGATTGCATACTCCGTTGATGTTTTTGCGGATGCACCAGGAGCAACAGAGGAAAAGAGAGTATTTTCGACCAAGGTTACCTTTGTCCGGATTGATGCGGCAGGACGAAAAACCGCGCTGCCCGCTACCCCGGTATTACGCTCCGAGGCGGGCATGTCCACAAAGCCTGCCTAAAACTACGGGATGGCCGTTCGCAGATTTTCATTTTGCTTGAGTTTGGCATAGAGGGTCGGTTTGCTGATGCCAAGGCGTTTTGCTGCTTTTGCGACATTTCCGGCGTCCATCTGCAACGCGATCCGTATTGCGATTGCTTCAGATGTTTTCAGCAGATCCGTGCAGTCCCCGCAGCACAGCTCATTTTTCAACTGTTCCTCCAGCTTCACCACCGGATTTTCGGTGCTCCTGGCGCTGACGTCCTGTTCTGGCAGAAGAACGGTGGTCAGCTTGTTGTCAGCGTCCGACAAGGCGACTGCCCGCTCGATCACGTTGCTCAGCTCCCTGACATTGCCCCGCCAGGGCAGCAAGGCAAGAGCTTTGATGAACTCCGGACATACTTCGTAGATGCACAGGGACGACTCTCTGGTCTGCAACCGGAGCAGATGATCCGTCAGCAGCGGAATATCCTCAACCCGGTCTCTCAGGGGAGGCAGTTTAATGACGATGGTACTAATTCGATAATAGAGATCCTCGCGGAAGTTGCCGTCATCCGCATCCTTCAGCAGGTCCGTTTTGGTGGCCGAGACAATTCTGACATCAACAGGTATTTCTTCGATGCTGCCGATGCGCGAAATTTTCTGGGTGGAAAGCGCACGGAGCAACTTGATCTGCGCATTGAGCGGCATGCTTTCGATCTCATCCAGAAAAAGGGTTCCGCCTGTAGCCAGTTCAAGCTTGCCGGGCTTCCCGCCTTTGAGGGCACCGGTAAAGGCACCGGCTTCGTAGCCGAACAGTTCACTCTCGATCAACTCGGGAGGAATTGCACCACAGTTTATGGAAACAAAGGGAGCGGCATTCCTGGGACTTGCATTGTGGATGGCCTGGGCAAACAATTCCTTGCCGGTGCCGCTTTCGCCGTAAATCAGGATCGCGGCTCGGGTTCCGGACACTTTTCTGGCAAGGTTCTTCGCGGCAACAAGGTCCTTGTTTTCGCCGACAATATCATCAAAAGTATAGAGAGCCTTGTTGCCCCGGATCTTTTGAAATGACTTGTAGACAGTGTCGGTGTCTTCCACAAAGACTATTTTTCCCTTCGGTTCATTTTTCGTATTTACCAGGTTCTGGGTCGACACGAGGAATGACTTCTTTCTTCCGTTCCTGGCAAAGATTACTTCCTTGTTGTCAAGCGTTTCCGTTCCGATGAGGCAACGTGATGTCGCCAGAAAGGCATCCAGGGCTTCCTTGTCTTTCTGCCCGGGCTGAATGTTCAGCAGATTGACCAATGCGGTGTTGTAATATTTTATCTGGTTATCCTTGTTGATATAGATGACGCCCTTGGAAGATTGCTCCATGATATTGTTTGCCGCCAATTCATAGATATCCAATTCTTCGAGGGCGGTCTGTATCAACGCACGGTTGTCGAAAATACTCGCCAGGCAGGAAACGAGACCCAGAGCGCCAACAAAGTAATTGTCAAGGTGAGAGAAGATATTCAGCGCTCCGACAGTTTGCCCCTTGGTATCATGAATCGGCGCCGAACAGCAGAAATAGTCGTGCAGGTAATAGTTGTAGTGCTCCGCGCCGATGATCTGCACCGGTTTGTTTTCACTCAGCGCCAGGCAAACGGCATTGGTACCGAGCACCTTTTCCGATAGATTACCGAGCATTTTCGATTCGACTTCGTCGTACGGTTTATCGGAGCTTGCGTCGGGAAACATGGCAAGATGTATGCTTTGGGCAGATTTGTCGAACAGCTGGAGGTTCAAATGATTCTTGATTATTATTTCTTCAATGATGGGAATTACGCTGCCAAAGGCCTTCAACAGTTCGTCATGAGAAAGCTTCTGTTTCTCGGCATCTTCTTCCGAGATGATCTTTATGCCAAAAGTATTGTACGGTTCAACGCCGGCAATCTTGCTTCTTTTCCATGATGCGAGAATCAGTTGGCGAACAATTTTCTGATCAACGGACTCGCCCCGGACAAAACGCTCCCACTGGGACTTTATTACAATGACATCATAGGGAAAGTTATTGAGGCTCGGTTTTTCAGTTTTCATGTTTTTTTGCCTCTCCTGACCGGAGCAGAAACCCCATGCCAAGACTTTTCTGTCGAATCTGGCGGTTTTGCCGCTAAGTTGCACTGAATTGTTGCGGCTTTGCTGAACAGAACCCTAAGCGGTATCATCAACGGAAATCCCTTATACGTTTCCACCTTCGAACAGTCATTGACTTAAGTATCACAGATTCCATCACAAAAGCTACTATACCTCCCCTGCACCGCCTTTTAACAACAAAAAAATCTCATAGCAATGAATTTTATTTATTTCGTTATATAATTGCCTACATAGCAAAATTTAGAAATACTGTCAGCTGAGCGCAAACAAGTGCGCTCAGCTGATCGAAACAAATCTGAAAGGCTAATGCCTATCCTGAAACCCCTTAAAATCACTGTTCAGGGCTGGGTTGGGGCTTTTACGGAGCCTCTTGTCCGGTTTCAAGGCAGAAATGCAGTTCGCGGGGAAACGCCGCATTACACGTTGTCTGCCCCATGTAAAGGATGACAACCGATTACCAGCGGCTTCTGACCGTTGCCTCACCCATCACATTTTCACCTCGCGCCCCCCAAAGCAACAAGGAAAGGATACCAACAATGACCCTGATCGATTCCTTTGGCAGAAATATCAATTATCTCCGCCTCTCCGTCACCGACCGCTGCAACCTGCGGTGCGTCTACTGCATGCCGGCCGAAGGTGTCCGGAAACTGGCACACGACGAGATCCTCAATTATGAAGAACTGTTGCTGCTGGCCGAGACCGCCGTTGCCATCGGTATCGAAAAGATCCGCATCACCGGCGGCGAACCGCTGGTCAGGAAAGGGATCGTGGCGTTTCTCGGCACACTGTCACAAATTTCCGGACTCCGGCAACTGGTGCTGACGACAAACGGCATGCTTCTGCCGGAAATGGCGGAAGGTCTCAGGAAAGCCGGGGTTCAGCGTCTTAACATAAGCCTTGATTCCCTGCAACCTGAAACCTTTGCCCGTATTACCAGAGGAGGAGACTTGGAGAGAGTTCTTTGCGGAATTGCCATCGCGGAAAAAGAGGGGTTTCCAATCAAACTTAATATGGTCGTGATGCGCGGGACAAACGACGATGAGGTGTTGGACTTTGCCGGACTCACCATGGTCAAGCCATATACCATGCGTTTCATCGAGTACATGCCGACCAGGAAAGAACCGAACTGGCAATCGCTGGCCGTTCCTGGAGATGAAATCCTCCGGCGCATTGCCGGCGCATACCGAATCCTGCCGCTCGACCGGGACGACAGCCTTTCCGGTCCTGCCAAAAACTACCGGATAGACGGGGCAGCCGGAGCAATCGGCATCATAACTCCTGTCTCCAGCCATTTCTGCAGCGAATGCAACCGGATCAGGGTAACCTCAGCGGGCAAGGCGAAGGGTTGTCTCTTCGACAACACTGAATACGATCTGAAGACTATTCTGAGCAACGGAAACCGGGCCGCTCTGGAAAAAGCGCTGCGTGCCATAGTCGACAGGAAGCCGGGGAAAGGCTTCATTGCCGAGAAGGGTTCCAACCGCAAGCCGTTTGACATGTCGAAGGTCGGGGGCTAACGAAAGGCAAAAGAGCAATCCACGTTCCCAGGCTTATGATCAAGAGTTCCGCCAATATCAGGGAACATGTCAATCTTTCGAGTGCTCGAAGCAGGCTTGGGCAAGAGGAATTTCTCGTGGCGGGATACGACTTCTGGTGCGGTGCACTGCTGTTTCCGGTAAATGTACCATCTCTTTACAATCTTCAACTCGTGAATTACGGCAATTTCTTCAGGATATCTTCGAAGGCCTCCATCGAGAAAGCTTTCCTTGTCGTCGTCCTCACGTTGCCGGCCATACCCAAGGCAAGCAATTGCGCCAGGGCAAGTTCGTCACTGGGCCCTTCGGTGATGGCAACATAGTCGTAGGGACCCATAACGTGGTAAAAGGCGAGCATCCTGCCCCCGGCTGCTTCGAGGGACTTGGCAACCGCTTGAATCCGAGCGGGGGCATCCTTGATATTCCTGGCGCCCTGATCGGTAAGATTCATCAGGATGACGTAGGTTGGCATAATTCCACCCCCTTTTTTCATGGCATGGCCAGTGCACCATCATCCAGCTTGAAAAATATGCCAGAATGCTTCCGGAAAAGGTGCTCTTGCTCCCGTCAAAGCAAAGCTACACCTCTCCAGCACAACAATTACCCAACAAATCTGATACAACAAGTGTATATCCGATTTGCTCACATGCAAACATGGGAATTCAGCTGTCAGGCAAACCCGGCAATCATCTCCGCCAATGCCTTTTTACCCTGAGCTTTTGAAACATTTATGAGGATTGCACAACCGAGTGCAGTGCAACAGTTTCACGCCTGCTCAGTTGTTTACGTCGTAGTCGCGTTTCATGGTGTACAGCATCCGCAGCAGTTCGTACTCGAAAGGAGAACCGGTCTGGCGGTAGCGGAACGGGATCCGGTGCCGCTTGTCCACGACCGAGGTGCCGGTGAATGCCAGGGTGATGCCGGTATCGTCGACCCAGGCGGCGGGACCGGCCAGGCTGAAGGCTGCCGTATCGGCGGCAAAACCGACCGTATCGCGGACATTGGAGGGGCCGAGAATCGGCAGGACAACATAGGAGCCGTTGCCCACCCCGTAATGGGCGAGGGTCTGGCCGAAGTCCTCGGTCTGGCGCACCAGCCCCCAGCTGCCGGCAGGGTCCCAGAGACCGGCAACGCCGACCGTGGAATTGATGATCAAGCGCCCGAGGGTTATGCCGACGGCCGCGAACTTGAGTTGCAAGAGGTTGTTGGTGAGGTTGCCGAATTCGTTTATGTTGTCGATGGCATTGGAAACCCGGTCTTCGACATAGTCCGGCAGGATGAATTCATAGCTGCGGACTACCGGCAGCATGAGATACTCGTCAAAATAGTAGTTGAAGCGGTATACGCCGCGGTTGAACCCCTCGAGGGAATCGCTCACTTCGAGCATAGAGGGCTTTTCATCCTTCACCACCGTCTCATAGCTGCGCAGCGGCGGCACGAAGTCCTGGCCGTTCTTGGAAAGAGAGCTGCAACCGCCCACCAGCAACAGGGCAGCAGCGATAAACATCAGCAGCGACATTCTTTCACGTGCATATCCCATTATCAGTTCTCCTTCCCGGTCAGAAATCCGATCATGAACGAGACAACTTCAGGATGAAGCATATTGCCCATGTGGCCGCCGGTGGGAAATATTCGCGCCCGGTCGCCGAACAGCCCCTGCAGGTAGTCGATTTGGCCGGGCAGCAGGATAATGTCGTCCTCGTTGTGAATCAGCCCGATTTTGCCGCTGTTGCTGAGATAGGACTCGATGGCGTGAAGATCCAGGCGATCCAGGAGGTCTTGCCGGGTCAGGTGCGGCTCCCGTTTTTGGCAGTAGGGAAACAGGTATTCGTTGAAGTAATCTTCAAAGCGGGTCCGATAGGAAACCACGGCGTAGCGGGTGAGCGGAGACGAGGCGGTGAGGCGCAGGTTTTTCGGCACAATATAACCGCCGCCATTCATCACATCGGCGGAAAAGATCATGTTTGCCGAGCTCATGCGAAACGAAAGGCCGATCAGCGCGGCCAGGTTCTCCTCGCTCGGCGAGAGGCGCTTGTAGGCCTTGTAGAGGAAATCTCCACTCAGTTCGGTATGGCCCATTTCCTCGGTCACGGAAGCAAGTTTCACCAGGGCGTCCCGAAACCACTGGTCGAACTTCTCCATGCCGCCGGGGATATTTTCCACCAGCAGCAGGTCCAGTGTTGACACCGAGTCATAGAGACTTACCGGCGGATTGAGCAGCAGCACCCGGCGAAAATTGAACCGTTTCTGCTGCTCGTCAAGCTTGGCAACGAACGCCGCATTGAAAGCGCCGAGACTGTAACCGGACAGCAGAAAATCCGACACGTCGATCGTGCCGCGCACCTTTTCATAGGCTAGTTCCATGACCCGGTAGAGATCCCGGGCATCGTCGTAGGAATCCCCCGGCAACCCCGCCGATGCGTTCACCACGAAATCCATGTGGCTCGGCGAGGTGATGGAGATGACGTGAAAGCCTCCCTGGTAGAGCACCTTCTGCAGCTTGACCATGCGCGGCGAGTTATGGCTCGAGCCGGTTCCGGCAATGAGGAACACCAGTGGCGCCTGGTGATCCTGGTAGGTCAGGGTGCAAACCAGTCCGTCCTCGTACCAGAAGACCCCGGGAATCTCCCGAGAGGGCAAGGCCGGCAGGGTAAATCTCCTGGAGGGAACTGCCTCCGGCAGCTTGACCTCGAAGAATTGCGGCAACTCCATGACGGTTGCCTCGTAGGGATTGACAAATGGGTAGAAATAGGCTTGTGGCGCGGCCGTCGCGTTCCGCGGCCAGCACAGACAACCGACCAGAAACACCAGGGTGAAGAGTCGCGGCATTGTTTCCTCCGGGGAAATGGTTTATGCACCGCCTGCTACGGGGAAAGGCCGGCCTCGCGGAAATAGCGCGCTGCGCCCGGATGAAGAGGAATGGCCGTGACGCCGGCTGCCTCACGGGGTGTCAGCCCCTGCAGGACCGGATGCTGGCGCCGGAACAGATCGAAATTGGTCATAACTTCCCGTACTACACGGTAGACGGCTTCTTCCGCCAGGTCGGCGCGCGTAAACAGAACCGCCCTGACGCCAATGGTCGCCACCTCGTCCTGGCACTCCAGGGCCGGATAATAGCTGGTGGGAACCACCGTGGCGATAAGCAGCGGATATTCGGCGGTTACTCGTGCGATGAATGCCGTGTCGAGTGGAACCAGCAGCACCTTGCGCGTGCCGGAGCTTGCTTCCAGCACGGAAAGGTTCGGATGCCCCACCGTGTACAGGTACGCGTCGATCTGGTCGTTTTGCAGAAACTCCGAAGCAAGCGCGACAGGATGCTCCGAGAGGATAACGTCTTTCGGGTTTATACCGGACAGCTCAAAAAGGAGCGCGCCATACTCGTTATCGCTCGAGCCGGGCGCCTCGATATTCACCCGCTTGCCCTTGAGGTCGCTGAACTGCCTGATGTTGCGGTCGGCGGCCGCAACGATCGTTACTGTTTCCAAATGGAGGCCGAGCACGGCGCGCAACCCTTCCCGGGCGTTTCCCTGCCAGGGGCCGACGCCGGTCACCGCATGCAGCAGAATTTCCGACTGGGCGATGCCGAAGGCGATTTTTCCCTCAAACACATTGTCGATATTGGCCAGCGATCCCTGTGACGCAACGGTGGCTAATCGTACCCCGTAGTCGGCGGCTTTGCGATTGAATATCTTGGCTATGGCGCTTGACACGGCATAGTTAGCGCCAGTGGTGTTGCCGGAACTGATGGCAAGGGACGGTTGGGGGAAGGCAGGAACAGCGACAGGTGCCAGCAGAACTGTCACTGCCGTCAGCAAGCACAGGCTGGCATGCATGAACCGGGAGAAGTAATGCATCGGAATTTCCTCCTTTACAGGAAAGGAAGCTTGCGCGACATACTATCCGCACAAGACGCATGGAGGCGGTCGGATTCGACTTTGACACCGCCGGGTCGAAAAAGGACCGTTTTCGGACAGAAACTATCAAGGTTTCAAGGCTAAAATAGCATACCACACTAATGACAGAGAAGTACTAATATCGCTCTAATAAAACTTCTCTTGACCGACAGATTGGCTATCGCCGACACCGGCATTTTTCTAACGGGAGCCTGACCGAAGACCCAGAAAATCCCAACCCAGTCCCTTGTCGACAGTTTACGAATGAAAGCCAACTCTCGGCAAAAACGACAAAAACCATCAACGCCAGCGCAACAATATTGTTTTTTTCTCATAATTTTCGTAGTATCTTTTCGGCAGGATCAGATTATGGCTACCGTAACGGGGAATTACCGGGGCGAGCAGCTGCAGACATCCGCCACGGCAGCTGCGTGATTTTGCAAGGAAGGAACTGATACGAACATGAGAATTGAATGCCCCAACTGTCACTTGACGGGAAACGTCAACGAAGAAGATCTTTCCAGCAAAGGAAGACGTTTCGACTGCCCCCGGTGCAAGACAGGCTTTCACGTCGACATGCCCTCCCCCGGCAGCGCCGGTCGCAACCTGATGAGCATGTGCCCGATCTGCCAGTATTCAACCTTTACCGACGAAATGTTTTCGGTCTGCCCGAAATGCGGCACCACGGGAAGCGACTACCGGATAATGCTCCTGAAAAAGTCGGAACAGAATCAACAACGACAGGAAAGCACGGGCAACAGCCAGGAACCGCCGCCAACCGAACCGGACCAGGAACAGATGATGCGCGAATACGAACTGTTGACGCGTTCACTACGCAACCCTGATTTCGAGGATGAAGAACCGGACCGGGAAAAAACGCCGAAATCCCCGTTTTCCGGCCCCATCAGGGTGACAGGTTGGACTGCACTCATTACCGGAGCAATATTTCTCTGCATCGCCGTTGCCGGACTGATGAACTATTACGGAAAAGACTGGCAGACGATTCTGTCATCGCCCCTTCTGGAACCGGCATCAAAGGTGGAGATCTTTTTCAAATTCGGCTTTTCTCCCTGGCTGCAGCTGCTCTTCAGCATCTGCTTCATCGGCACCGCAAGCGGCTTCCTTGCCCTGCGGCGCCACGCACCGACCATCCTGGCCTGGTTGTCCTGGGGCGGCATCGCTCTGGTCCTGACCAAGGAAACCATCAGTATCATCAACCGGATTCTGATTTCATCCGGTTCGCCGTCACTGATATTCCTGCTTGACTGCCTCATCAGTTTACTGATAACGGCTTCCTTCTGGAGCAGCCCATTTCTCGCGATCATTCTCCTGCTGCGAAGGGAAAGCACCCTCCAAGACTATCCCTCGACCAACCCCGTACAGCAGGGCACAGCATCATGACGCACAACCCTATTGCAGGTCATCTTCAATACGCAGCAACGTGACTGGTTCAGAAGTAATCTGCAGGGCATCGATCTCTTGCAACGATTTTCTCACGGCCATTTCCGGAGCCTCATGGGTCACGATGACCACCGGCACCGGTCCACCTTCTTTTCTCGCGGTCTGAATAACGGACCTGATGCTGACCCCGTTTTCACCCAGGGCGCCAGCAAGCTTCGCCAGCATGCCCGGCTTGTCCACCACGCTGAAACGCAGATAGTATGTGCTCACCGTCTCACCAACCGGCTTTATCGGCAGACTGATGATCTTTTCGTCGAGAAACCCGAGCGGAGCGCTTCTCCTGCCGACGCCCACCAGTATATTCCGGGCAATCGCCATGATATCGCCCACCACGGCACTCGCGGTCGGCTCCATTCCTGCGCCACGGCCGGAAAACATCACCGTCCCCACCTGATCGCCGGTGATTCGGACGGCATTGAAAACACCGTCGATACCGGCCAGTGGATCGTCAGCCGGAACCATGGTCGGTTGCACCCGCGCCTCAACCCGATCGCCGTCCCGCTTGCCGATGGCAAGCAGCTTGATCCGGTAGCCGAATCTTCGTGCATACTCGAAATCCAGTGCGGAAAGGGAGCTGATGCCCTCGGTGTAAATATCCTTGAAATCAACCCTGGTGCCGAAACAGAGGGTGATCAGCAGCGAAAGCTTGTGCGCGGTGTCAATCCCTTCGATGTCGAAGGTCGGGTCGGACTCGGCGTAGCCCAATTCCTGGGCGTTTTTCAGAACTGCGGCAAAATCGGCCCCTTCCCGGGTCATTCTGGTAAGGATGTAGTTGCAGGTTCCATTGAGGATGCCGAGTACCGTGCCAAACCTGTTAGCGGCCATGTTTCCCTTGATGGCCGACAACACCGGGATGCCACCGGCGACCGCCGCTTCGTAACGGACCTCCACCCTTTTGCGAAACGCGGCGGCGTATATTGCTTCTCCATGTAAGGCCAGCAGCGCCTTGTTGGCTGTGACTACATGCTTGCCGTTCTCTATCGCCCGCAGAACATATTCCA
>JAQUHN010000258.1 GCA_028683555.1 Geobacteraceae bacterium
GGCGCGGCACCGCCATCGGCGACATTGAAAGGTTTGGCGCTGCTGCAGGTTTCCACCGGCAGCTTCGAGCAGATCAAGCTTTCCGATGCATTCACCGCTTCGCGAAAAAGTTCCGCCATAAAAGGCGTGCCGCCCAAGGCCCAGGGATTGTCCCTGCTGACCAATCCGCGGCCGAGAAAGAAGATTCTCCAGATTCAGGAAAAATGACATGAATAAACGAGGCTTTTCACTGCTGGAACTGGTCACGATTCTTGCCATTCTTGCCACGCTGCTGGCGATAGGGACCATCAACTTCAGTAGCTGGCAGATACGATATGCCGTGGAAAAACAGACGAAGGAACTTTTTGCCGATATTTCAGACCTGCGCCTCAAGGCGATTCACGGCAAACGGTTGCACAGGCTCAGCTTCGCACCGCACAGCATTTCCTGCGAGAGCTATAGCCCCGAAGATGAAGCGCTCGCTGCTGGGAGCAAGGTCTTGAACAAACAGTTACAGTACACCATCACCAAGGGCAACGGCGATTCTCTGGCGGGAGAAAAAGTCGACTTCAATTCCAGGGGATTCCTCAACAATGGCATTGGCATGACCATTCGAGTTTCTTCCAAGGCGAACGATGCGCCGTTCGACTGCATTATCATTTCCGATGCCCGGACAAATATGGGCAAGATGAAAGAAGGAACCTGTTATGCCAAATAACAGCGACGGTTTTACCCTGCTGGAATTTCTGGTGGCGATTGTCATCCTTTCGGTCGGTCTGCTTGGTATGATGCAGGCAGTTAACAGTGCCATCGGACACAACATGACGACGCAGCTTCGGGATGAGGCGGTCCGTCTCGCGGATGATAAGATGGCGGTGGAAAAGTCCAAGACATTCGACGCGATATCCACCACGACCAAGCGGGAAAACGTCCAGGTAACGATCTCCAAGGCCTTCAAAAACTATTCAGTTGTCAAAAAGGGAACATCCATTACCTCGAATACGAAAACCGTGCAAATAGATGTTTTCTGGCGATACAAAGGGCAAAGATCCAGTCATGTGATATCCACCCTCGTTTCGAAAAGCGTCTACTGACAGAGTGGGAGTTTTATGAAATACCTCCAAAGCCATGGCCGTCAGGTCAGTACGAGTGGTGAACAGGCTCGATGCGCACTACCTCCCATGGCCAAAAGCGGAAAAAACGGCACGCAACAGCACCGCTCCTGCAGCCAGGCGGGCTTCACCCTGGTGGAGATGCTGGTGGTGATGGGCGTGTTTATCATTGTCATCATGATCGCAGGTGACTCCTTTATCAGGATACTTAAATATTCGGGCCTTCTCTCACGCAGTGCCGAAAGCAATATCGAAGGCGTCGTCGGCCTCGAGATGTTCCGCCACGACCTGAACCAGGCAGGGTTCGGTCTGCCCTGGGGGTTCAGCGGCTCCAGTCCGGCCCAGTACCAAGAGGCCGACAAGGCTCCCGGCAATAGCTGTAACGACAGTCCTAATGGCATACCGCGCGCTTTTGCCGCCGCCGACAACCTGACGGTATCCGGAGTGTTGAACGGTACGGACTATCTCGTCCTGAAAGGCACGTCTCTCGCCGCCAACAATGCTTCCCAGCGCTGGACCTATGTCAACTATTCCAGTGTTGGCAGCTTGAAACCGAGGATCTGGTCTTCCGGTAACCTTGCCGATAATGATCGGGTGATAGTGCTGCGGCGAGGGTTCACCGATTCCGGCTATCAGAATCAATTGGTATACGACAATAGCGATCCCAACACATTCTTTACCACCTATTCGAAAGACGGTTTCAGTGAAACGCAACAGGCTTTTTCGCCGAGCTACCCCCAGGAAACATTTTTCCTCTACGGAGTAACACCCGAAGGTCTGGATCCGAGAATGCCCTTCAACAGGTCGGACTATTTCATCGACAGGCCTGCCGGTATCGCACAGTATTGTGCCAAGAATACCGGCGTGCTGTACAAGGCGGATGTTCAGCATGGGGATGGCAATTTGCACAAAATCCCGATCATGGATTGCGTTGCCGACATGCAGGTTGTCTTCGGCTGGGACATGAATGAAGACGGCGTAATCGACGCCCTGTCGAATGCCAACGGTGATACGGTAACTGGCGGCAATGCCGCGGCTGTGCAGAATACCATGCAAAATGCCGCGCAGCTACGGACCCGGCTCAAGGTGGTCAAGGTCTATCTCATGGTGCAGGATGGTCGCCGGGATCCGAATTTCACCAACGACAAAACCATCATCGTCGGCAACACGGACGAGAAATCAATGACCAAGGTATACGATGTCAGCAAACTGGACACCAATGGCTGGCTGAATTATCGTTGGAAAATCTATCGGATTGTGGTGAATCCGAAAAATCTCCTGTTGAAATAAGGTGGGCCCGCAACATGAAAATACTGGCGAATCAACGAGGGATTGCCTTGATAACGGCGTTGATCCTGACCCTTATTTCCCTGACGGTGGTCATGGCAATGTTTTATCTTATCGGGCAGGGTGTCCAGGTTTCGGCAAGCGAGAAGCGCTACCGCACCGCCCTGGAAGCTTCCTATGGCGGCGCTGATATTTCACTTAAGGACGTTGTTCCGCTTGTCTTCCAGGGGCTGTCCTCGACAAAGATTCAAGCGGCTTTTCCTGGCGATGTAAATCTGCAGCTTTCGTCGGGCACCGCATGCCTCAGTGAAAAACTGAACAAGCCGACCGATCAATGGTCAGCTTCCTGTAGCCAGACGCTGGACCCGAAAACTTTCCCCGACATGCAATTCACCCTCAAAGCCGATAGTGCCGTGGCAGCACCCTATAAAGTGTATACCAAAATCGTCGACACCATAAACGGCAATTCCGATACGAGCGGCCTCCAGCTGGAAGGGGCCGGTGTGGCGGAAACTTCGGCAGTCATTACACCGCAGCATTTCCCCTATATCTATACCCTCGAGGTTCAGGCGGAAAAGTCGACACATGCCACCGAACAAGCCAATCTTTCGGTACAGTATGCCTATTGAGTCGCTGTTGCGAATCAGCCCTCTCCAGGTAGCAACAGAGCCTGTTGCTGTCCTCGAATCCGGGCTATTCCGTCAAGGAAACCAGCCTTGCGTCCGGTTGTACGTTGTCGGTAGTGCCGACTGAAATAATAACCGTTTTGGTAACAATATCGGTCTTTTCTGCTAGGTGCAGTGCTTGACGCGGCCGTCTTCCGGGTCTGCAAGGTAAAGTTTGGTAAAGCTGTGCAATGAATTGCCAAAAAAAATGAGTAAAGGTAAGCAAAATAGATTGACTGAAAGGGGCGGTTACTATATTTTTTGAAGATAAGTTTAATAATAGATAGATTATGGAGGTATGCCGATGAGTAGCAAGGGAAGAATTGCACGTCTGATAGGGGCACTTTTACTGTCTAGTTTCATGTTGTTTTCTTCAGGCTGTGGCAGCGATGACAATTACGCTGTCCTGCCGTCCGGTGGTGTCGGTCTCGTTGCCTTTTCAAACGGCTGGGTCGGTTTCATAAACACGCTGACGAAGACCGTATCCACCCCGTTTCTGGTCGGCGAACTGGGTGCCGCTGGTAGTGAATTGCTTGACGTGGTGATCACCCCTGACCGCAAGACAGCCCTGGTATCGTCTTTCGATGACGCTACGGTGTCTTTCATCGACATGCGCGGTCGCTCCTTGCTGGGAAGCGTTACGTTGAGCTTCTTTGCAGAGGATATCGCATTGACTCCCGATGGGAAGTTCGCGCTGGTGACAGATGGAGGGGTTTCGCCTAGAATCGCGGTGCTTGACATCGAGAATCGCACGCTGGTCGAGGAATATACCTCTCCTGACACCAATCCCGACCCCGACATCGAAGAATACGATAATTATTTCTGTGCCGTAGCGGTTGCCGCGGACGGGGCAACGGTACTCACGGTCGATTACTTCAGCGGAAATCTGAACGTCTTGACCATTGATGACGCGGGCCATTTGACCTTCGTGGAAACCATCGACGTCTCGAATGGCTCCACCATCTTGCCGGTAAACGTCTCCATATCGCCGGACGGAACAACCGCTATTGTTGCGGCGGTGGCAGCAGATGCCGCCAGCATGCGGTTTCCGGTGCTGGAAATCACCGCTCCGGGAGTGGTGGCACTGAACGGTTATCTGACCGTTGCCAACCAGGCGCGGGCCTGCCAGTCGATTGTGTTCGACTCCAACAGCAGCAAAGCCTACGCCCTCTGTACCCAGGAAGATCCGGATGACGAGGATGAGGTTCTTCCCAATAACCTGGTTGTAGCGTTGACGGTGACCGGGCCG
>JAQUHN010000004.1 GCA_028683555.1 Geobacteraceae bacterium
GCACGGGAAGTCTATCAAACATTCTTTGAAAAAGAAAGGGGCTCACATTATGACTTTCCAACCGATTGTCCCGTGGATTGGCGGCAAACGTCGCCTGGCCAAGCATATCCTCCCATTATTTCCTAAACATACATGCTACGTGGAACCCTTCGCCGGCGCGGCTGCACTGTTTTTCCTGAAGGAACCATCTGAAGTCGAGGTATTGAATGATTATAATAGCGATCTGATTGCCCTATATAGAGTTATCAGACACCATCTTGAAGAGTTTATCCGGCAATTTAAGTGGTCACTGGTGTCGCGGCAAATGTTCGAATGGTTGGACCGCACGCCACCAGAGACGCTCACCGACATTCAGCGCGCTGCTAGGTTTTTTTACCTACAGAAGATGTCATTCGGTGGCAAGGTTTCCGGCAGGACATTCGGAATCGCTCCAAGCAGTCCGCCTCGATTAAATCTATTGCGCATCGAGGAAGATCTCAGCCAGGCACATTTAAGATTGTCACGGTGCTATATTGAGAACCTGGACTGGCAGCGGTGCATAGAAAGATATGATCGACCGTCAACGCTGTTCTTTTGCGATCCGCCGTACTGGCAGACTGTGGGTTATGGAGTTGAGTTTGGGATCGAGCAATATCACAAGCTCGCTGAGCAAATGCGAGTGACCAAAGGGAAGGTTATTTTGACCATTAATGACCATCCGGACATGCGGAAAGTATTTGCTGGTTTCCGGACTGATATCGTTAAAATTAACTACACGGTAGGGGGAAGTGAAAAAGGCAAAAATCGGCAGGAGCTGATTGTTATGAGTTGGTAGAAATCAAAACAGAATTGAACGTATCAAACATTTTCGCGCGGCGAGTTATGGCATCATTGCGCGGCGAGTTATAGCGTCGCGTTACACCAAGGTTCAAGCGCAAGCACATCACAACGTATTCGACCGTAAAACCTCCCCCCGGAAAAGGGACTGCCAACCGAAGTGTGCCACGATTTTCACTTCAGCCGCAGATCGGCCATCAATCGCAACACTGCCAGTTCCTTGGCCTTGGCTTCCACATCAACAGTTATCTCCAGGCCACGCCAACAATCGGGAAAGTCGTCAGGGTCGATATAATCGGCGTGAAGCCTGGGGCGACCTCCTTGCCAGCCGTCCTTGGGGGAGGAAAGATGAACCCACGGTTCGCGTCCCTGCTGCTGCCAAGTAGCCACGGCGAGTCGTGTTGCCTCCTCCACCGAGAACCCATCGGAGTTGCAGCGATGGTGATGTACGTCATAGACGAGCGGAATGCCGAGTTCGCGACAAAGCGGCAGAAGATCCCTCACCGTGAAGCTGATGTCGTCGTTCTCAAGGGTGAGACGCATTCTTACCCGCTCCGACAGCCGGGAAAAGTTCGCGCTGAACCGCTGCAAAGCCTCTTCCTTGCCCCCCTGCCTGCCGCCGGCATGGATGTTGATAACATCCGCGCCGATCATTTCGGCAAGGAGCCCCTGGTATTCCAGTTCCGCGACGGATTTTCGTACAACATCGTCACGCAGGGAAGAGATCGAGACAAACTGGTCCGGATGAAAGCTGAGGCGGATATCCAGGCCACTCCGCAGTTTATTGACATCCAAAAGCAAGGCACGTATCTCGTCGCCAGCAGGGAGGTCATCCAGAGTATACCCAACCTCGGGATGGGTATAGCGTGGAAAAAAAGGGGTGGTAACCCGGAAGGCACCGATTCCCAATCGATGCGCTGCCAGAACGGCAGCGTGGAGACTTTTCGCGTTTTCGAGGCAGATAGCGGACAGGCGTGCACATTGCTCCGATCGCGACAGTCCGGCAAGGGCACGGGCCGTGGTGGTCCGGAATTTGATCGGTTCATTCATAAAAATACAGCAGAGGCCGAAACGCATGGTCTCACTCTCCGAACACTTCTTCTGCTTCCCTCTTCAGCAGCGCCCGCTTCCTGTCGATTCCCCAGTAATACCCGGCCAGGTTTCCATCGCGCCGGATCACCCGATGGCATGGGACAACAAGCGCCACAGGATTTGCCGCACAGGCTGCCGCCACCGCGCGAACGGCTTTCGGCCGGCCGATCCGGGCGGCAATCTGACTATAGCTGACGGTCGCTCCCTGTGGTATCTCCTGCAAGGCGATCCAGACCCGCTTCTGAAATGGAGTGCCCTGGATATCGAGAGGCAGCTCGAGTCCGAGCCGGGGCGACTCCACGAATGAGACAACCCGGGCGACGATTTCCGCAAGCGCCGCGTCATGCGTCTGGATTTCCGCCCGGGGAAACTTCTTCCGCACTAGTCCCTGCAAGGTTTCAGGATCGTCTCCCATGATCAGGAAACAGACACCCCGATCGGTAGCAGCCACCAGCAGCCAGCCAAGATATGAAGTTTGCGCCACTGCAAAGCGGATCTTCATGCCATTGCCTCCTATGTCAAACGTTAAAGCCATATCGTTCAAAAATTCCGTATTGGACGAGAAGATGCAACCATGAAAATGATTATTCTGTTTTCCATCATACAAGACTTTCAGCAAAAACATATCAGTTTCCTGTCGAAGCATCCATGTGCTTTCGTTTTTCGGCCGCATTCTGGAATATGCACGTCCCGGCACAAAAAAAGACCGGGCACGCCTGAGTTCTTCCCTTTAGCATGCCGGCCTTTTCATAAACCAGGTCTCGTTGTATTCCATCATTCCAGAAGAAACCGGGAACGTCTATGCGACACTCCAATAGCTCTTGAAGGTGCTGCCCAACTCGAACACATAATTCTTCGCCATGACGACTTTGCCGCTTTCGATAGTAATCATGGTAATACCTGCGTTCTCTCCAGTATACCCTTCCCTGTTCGTGAGTCGCACATCCCAGTGTACGGCAATGACATTGGTTCCCGTAAGATCAAAAATGTTTTTGACACAAATGTCCCTGACATCAAACTGAATGCTCGGAAACTGCTCGAAAAAATGCCGGAATGATTCCTCTACGGCACCTTTACCTATAAAAGTACCGCTTTCCGCAATCTCGCCGGGATAAATATATACCCCTTCATCCCGCTAATCTGCCATGAATATTGCCAGGTCGTGCCGATTCATAACATTGAAAACATTGGCGATTTTTTTCTCGCAATTATTGCTCCGATCATGGTGTCCCCCCCTTTTTTTGTTGAAATATCCTTGTTCTCATCAAACAGCTGCCTAACCTCTCATCCTCAAGACCAGCAATGTCATCCGCGAAATAAGAGCACTTTATAAAAAGGGATCAAAAAACCCGTTCCCGTTTCTCAAATTTTCCCAGATCAATTTATTCACAATCACCCGCGAGCCCGCTAACCACGCCGCAACCGATCGCTTTCAAGGCGCGTGCGGACCAATTCTTCCACGCTCTCCCGGAAAACCGGATTCAGGTCCATCTGCCTGACGAACTCCTCCTGGGCGATGCGCAGAACCACGCCGTCGCCAACAACCGTGGCAGTCGGAAGACACCCTTGAAGAACCGAGATTTCTCCGAGGACGGTACCGGGACGGACCGGAACCGGCCGCCCGTCTTGCAGTAACAGTTCCCCGTCCTGGTATACCAGGAACTCACCGCAGAGAACGACATACACGTTGTCGCACGTCACGCCCTGGGTGATGAGTCGAGACTTGCGGACGATGTCCTCCAGCACCACGAGTTCCGGCCGGTCCCGGGCCAGTTCCAGCAGCACCCTGACAAAGCGCTGGTCGAGCACCTGGTTCCGCAACTGGTCGGTACGCTGCCTTATCTGCCAGGCGAGTATCTTTTCCAGGAGTAACGGTATAGCCGACGTGCCTTCTTCGAGACGTTGCAGTTCCTCCCGGAAATCGCCCCGGTAGAGCCGTCCCAAGAGATGAAAGGTGTGAGGAATATCCCCTTCTCCCAGGCAAGGCGTGCAGTCCGTTGTCGAATGGGGTAAAAACTCCAGAAAAACTTGGCGGTTCCGGACTTTTCCGTCAGCGCCCCGCACACGCCGTGTTCCTGCACGGATCAGCCCATGGCAAGAAAGCATGTCGGAGGTATCGATGCAGCCGGAGCCGAACCGGTACGGACTGTCGTACAGCACTTCATTGTAGAAACCGTCGCACAGCTGTACCCCTCCGGATTCGCTGTCGTAAAGGAACGAAAGGGAATGCTCCTCCACGAGATTCAGCAACCGGATATCCTCTACAGTCCCGCCCTGGACGCCGTTTTCCGGGATACGGGGGATACCGCCGCCGGCAACGGAACTGTGTTCAATGGGCCGCCATTTTCCGCTTAACCGGTCACGCGGTTCAACGATCCTTGTCGTACCGTCGCTATAAGCGACCAACAACTTCGCGTTCTCCAGCTCATACCGGGTAAGGGGGCTGCCGGCCTTGAATGCTTCGAGCCCGTAGCTACGCTCCCTGGCGGTATAGTCATCCACGGATACCCGTTCAACCTTATATTTCTCCTTCATCGAAATCGCCTCGACGTATACCGCCACATGCCCGCCACGGAGCTGGTAGCGCAGAATGGCGGGAATCTCCCTGCCGACAATCCGCTGCATCGCCTCGATTGCACCGCGCTCCAGGCACGCCATCGCAGCTGCCAGCCTGTCCTTCACCTGCATCTGCTGGTACAGGGCAAAGAGCGCCCCCTCCAGGTACATCGTTTCCCGGCAATCCCCGGTATGCAGGAGCATCGCGGCAGTCAGATCCGTGATGGAACGAGAACCGATCCGCATGACAGGATCGATCCCCGAAAGCAGAATCAGACCGTCGGAGCGCAAGTCGAACTCCCGGTGGGCGGGAGACTGGAGATCCTGCAGATCGGCCACGCCGAGCCGGGAACCGACCAGGCGGCGGATTTCATCGAGCACGGCCTTCGGTCTCATCCGCTCCGCAGGAGACAAACCCGGCAGCACCCTTTCCCTGATAAGGAAGCGGAGATCATCCTGAACCTGGCGGTTGATCGCCAGGTCGGGCATGCGGGCACCAACCCTGCCGATACCCCCCTGTACGTGGTACGGGACGAGATTATCGGTCAACACCCTGAAGTTTATCGTCCGCTCCAGGAACAACTTCACCGGGTCGTTGCTTTCCGCCTCGAGCAGTTCCCTGTATGCCTCGTTGAGCGCCGCGCCAACCCTTTTGCCGCCATCGGCAAAGCGTGCGCGCCCTGCCTCAAGTTCGTCCAGCACTGCCTGCATCAGCCTCAGAACTCCATTCTGACCGTTGGTCGCAGGCGACTGCCCACCGATGGCATCCGGCAATGTTTCGGCGTGATCACGGATGCGCTTCAAGTCATTCAGCAGAATTTCCAGCTTGAAATCGGCATCAAGAGAGGCAAACAGGCGGGCCAGAACTTGAGAGATTTCCTCCGGGAGGCATCTCTCGACGAAAAGCAGTTGCAGGCAACCGGCATGGGTCCAGAAGTCCAGGGATTCCCTGCCGCCTCTCATCTCCAAGGCCACACGGAGCAACGCTGACCGCACCGCACGGCAGTTGCCCAAATTACGGATCTCTGTGTCGAGTCGACAAAGCGTCTCATCCATGGTTTCGGCAGGCTGATTGCCAAGCTGTTCAGCACGCTCCCGCTGAAGATCCACCTCCCGATCAATGGTACGCAGCATCCAGCAGAACCCGGGAAAGGAAGACCCAAACCGTTCGAAACCACGACGGTACGCCACCCATGCACCGTTCAACCACTTCCGACGCAGAATGTGAAGATGCTCGGTAGTTATGCCATCAAGATCGACATCGGGAAAGCTTCCGGCAAAGGCCCTTTTGACCTCTGCGGGCACACCGGCACTATCACCTTCGGCACTCTCCATCTCACGGGCAAAATTCTCCGCGGCCAGCATCCTGATGGAGCAAGCGTCACCCAGGATGCCCCATACCAGGCCATTTTCACCACCTTCGGCAATGACCTTTCCGCATTCGGCGATAGCTTCAGAGGATCTGCCAACCTTGTTCAAGGCAAGCAGATAGAACTCCCGGGCCCGGGGAATTGCTCGAAACCCGGCGTTGCCCGATTCCTCGAAGAGCCGAATTTCACTGTGCGGCGCACTTAACAGGCGGAAGCGATTGGATATTTCAAGGAGTTCGGCAACCGTCCACCGATCAAGACGGGCAACGTCTTCGAAAACCAACGATGTGAGCAACTCGAGACTTTCGGCCTCGTCCAACCTGATCCTGAAGGCGTATTCCCGCAGGAACTCCTGCTTGCCCTGTTCATACACCTCCTGCAAATCCAGGTCACTCAGCTCATCAAAAGTTCTTACCACCTGCCGCAAACCCATCCAAGAAATCCTCCACACGCCGGCTGTCCCGGAATCGCGAGCACTCCTGCGGCGCAGAAACTGCCCGAATACAGAATTGGTTTTCCGGCCTTCTATGCAAAAAGCCGATCTCCGACCTTTCTCCTACCCATAAGTTTGTTATACTTTCCGAATAAAACAATACTTTATTTTCTATTTTTAATGGCATCGTGCTCCCTGGCGCATCGACCCCACTACCCATACCGAAACTGGTTACCATCCATACCGACACCTGCAGTCCAACTCCCGACGCAGCTCCCACATGACCGCCCGCCCCGGTCGAGGAGGTGGAAATGAAGTGCCCCAAATGCGGTTTCGATACAACTGATTGCATGAATTTCTGCAGTCAATGCGGCGAACGACTTCGTGCCGCCTGTCCTTCCTGTGGCACTGAAGGCCAATCGACCCGACTTCCCTGCACTGTTTGCGGCCATGTGCCGGAAACAGCACCGGTTACCGTTGGGCAACAAAGAACGACGGAACCTTCACACCACTTCGACGACATGTCCATCATCAGGCGGTTCCTAACCCCTCAGCTTACGGACAAGATCCTTGCCGCCCGCGGCAGGATCGAAGGCGAGCGCCGGCAGGTTACGGCACTCTTCGCAGACATCCAGGGCTACACCCCACTTTCCGAGGTGCTCGGCGAAGAGGCAACCTTCAAGATCATGGAGCGCATCTATGAATGCATGATCACCACCGTCATCGGTGAGGAAGGAAGCGTGCAGGAATTGACCGGCGACGGCATCTTCGCGCTGTTCGGTGCGCCGATCGCCCTGGAGGACGCGCCGGTTCGCGCCTGCCGCGCGGCCCTGGACATGCAGAACAAGTTGAAAGTCCTCGGCGACCAACTGGAAAGCGAATTCGGTATCCGCCCCCTGGCCCGCATCGGCATCCATACCGGGCCGGTCATTGTCGGCACGCTCGGCACCAACCTGCGCATGGAGTTCAAGGCCGTGGGTGACACGGTAAACCTGGCATCCCGGCTGGAATCTATTGCCGAACCCGGTTGCGTTTTCATCAGCGAAACGACCCACTGCCTTGCCGGGCCCTTTATCGTCAGCTCTTGTGTCGGTGAGCGACAGATCAAGGGAAAGAAGGAACCGCAAAAGGTTTACCGGCTGGAAGGCATAAAAGAACATACCGTGCGTTTCGATGCCGCTCTTCAACGCGGGCTCACCCCGCTGGCGGGCAGGTCCGAGGAACTTGACCTGCTGCAGCAATACCAGGAAAAGGCCGGCAGGAATGCCACGAGCCTGGTCCTGGTCATCGGTGAGGCAGGGGTTGGCAAATCCCGACTGGTCCACGAATTTAAAGAGCGCATGGAAAGCAGAAGAGTCCTTTTTCTACAGAGCAACTGTACCTCGTACGGCAGCTCCATTTCCCTCATGCCGTTCATCCTCCTGGTGAAAAACCTCTTTCGCATCAATGATGACGACGACCAACTGGTAGTGCAACGAAAAGTAAGGCAGGGCCTGGAACTTTTCGGCATGGATTCCGTTGTCGCAACACCGTTCCTCATGGCCTTGCTCGGACTTCATGAAAACGGTAATGCGCTCAGGGGGCTCGACGCCAAGATCGTCGGCGAGCGCACCCGGGAAATCCTGGTCGATCTGCTGCGCAACCGGTCCCGGCTGACCCCCACGATCCTGGCCATAGAGGACCTGCACTGGATCGACCCGGCCTCGGAGAAACTGCTCGGCCAGATTGCCGGGGAAAAAGAACAGATGCCGCTGCTCATCCTCTGCACCGCCCGCCCCTCCTTCACCTCACCCTGGTCACAGCTGGAGAGTGCCAGGGAGATGCAGCTCGCACCGCTCTCCCGCGAGAGTACCCTTAACATGGTCCGCTCGCTTCTCGACTGCGACACCATCGATGAAAGCCTGGCACGGGTGATTTTCGAAGAAACGGGGTGCAACCCCCTCTACACCGAGGAGATCACCCGCTATCTGCTCGAAAGCGGGGCCATACAACGGATGGGGCGAACGGCGACCTGCGAGTTCCCCGCCGGAGAAATCAAGGTCCCCTCAACGATTCTGGACCTGCTCCAGACCAGGATCGACCGGCTGCAGGAAGGGCCGAAGGAAGTCCTGCAAATAGCGGCGGTCATTGGTCAGCGGTTTTCCCCGGTACTGGCCCGCCGGGTCTCGGGATTGGGCGATTCATTCGACCGGCATCTGTGTCAGCTTGAAAAACTGGGACTGATCTTCCGGGAACAGCTCGAGGAAAAGGTCATGTACCGGTTCAAACATACCCTGCTGCAGGACGCCGTTTACAACAGCCTGCTGCTGGAGCGGCGGGAGGAACTCCACCAATCGGTAGCGGAAACCATGGAGCGGGTGTATTCAGACCGGTTAAATGAGTGGGCCCATACCCTCGCCCATCATTGGGGCAACACGCGGAATAACCGCAAAGCGGTGCACTACCTGGCCATGGCAGGGGACAAGAGCTACTGGGTGTGCGCGCTGGAAGAGGCCCACCAACGGTTCAGCCAGGCAGTTGAACTCATTGAAGCCGAACCGGGATGTGTCGATGATCTATTCTTGGCGGATGTTCTCAATAAGTGGGCACGGGTTTTTCTGTATCGAACCGATTTCAGGGGTCTCAATATTCTGCTGGAACCGTACCTGCCGAGAATGGAAGCCCTTGGCGACAAGAGGAGACTATCCCTGATCCTTTCCTGGATGGCCTTGTCGCACGTTTTTATTGGTAACGGCATCATCGCCAAACCGCTGCTGGAGAGAGCCCTTGCTCTTGGCGAAGAATGCGGCGATGCCAAATGTATCGGCATGGCGGCCCGGTCACTTGTGTGGCTTTATACTTGTTGGGAACCTGACAACATACAATCCGAAGCCTTGGTAAATCACTATTACACTCTGACGATGGAGTATGCTGAAAAAGCGAACGATATTATTGCCATGACGGGGGCAATAGCTGCCAGGAATCACCATACAAGATTGCGGGGTCGGTTTCCCGAAGCGCGTTCTTTTTCCGCAAAGCTTGTAGAGATCGGTCGAAGATTTCATGATACCCGCAGCCTGAGTTATGCCCAATGGACCCTGGGTTTTATCAATTTCTACGAAGAACGGTATCAAGAAGCACTGGAGAACGCCGAGCAGTCTCTTCAGTTGTCACCGGACCTCCTCGATGAATTATGCGCTTCAGGTGTGAAAGGTGCCACGCTTTCCTTCATGGGCAGAGCTTCCGAGGGACTGGAGATAGTGAGCAAAGTGAGGCAGGACATCATTAAAACCGGCTTCCTGCCCCTTCTTGGAGGGATCGATATGCACTATGGTGCAGCGCTGGTGCTGGGAGGATATCCGGAAAAAGGGATACGTCACCTGCATGATGCAATCAAGTACTGGACGTCGCTTGGTAATTTCCCAGTACCGATGTGGGGACACCTTATCCTCGGAGATATCTATCTGTGGATAGTAATGGGGTCACTGAAGCTACCGCTCGACATGACTCCGCGAAACCTGTGGTTTCTTGCACGAACCCGGCCTATCGCCTGCCGCATGGCGCGCCGTCATTTCGAAGAGGTTGTGCATAACACCAGAACACACAACATGCCCGGACTTCTGGCAAAGGCCCTGTATGGCCTTGGAGTTTTATCACACAAGAAAAAGAAGGACGACGTGGCGCGCTCATATCTTGAAGAAGCGCTTCAAATTGCCGAGACCTCGGAACTGTATATTGCCGAGAAAATCAGGCAGGAGCTGGATTCTCTTGAAAAATGCAAAAACTGAGGATTTCCGTGGAGAATGCAATGCATGGAATAACGGTGCAGGTGCTTGGAGACCATGGGCCCTTTTCCAGGGTCGGAAAGAGCGTGGGGTATAGGCTGCAAATCGGTCCATCCACCTTCCTTCTCGACTGCGGAGCGCCGCTGTTCCAGCAGATCGGCGGCCACGGGTTGCAGGATATCGAGGGACTGATACTCACCCACTGCCACGACGACCACAAGCGATGGTTCACGGATCTTGCCCTGTTTTTCCGCTATGCCCCGGATATGCGCAGAAAGCTCCGGCTGTTTACGACCGAGGCCGTCTACCATGATCTCAAGGCGGCTTCTATGCCGGTGCTGGGAACGGGCCTTTCGGACGATGCCATGACGGTCACTGATGTGGCGTTCGAAGACTTCATCGACTATCGAATGATTGGACCAAAGGCGCGATACAGACTAATAACGAGAGAAGCAGGCAACGGAATACCTACTCCCGCAGTCGTCGACGGACAGGGGAATCTCCTGCCGCCGGATGCCGCGAAAGTAGTCGTCAACCCTGCTACGGGAAGGCCGCGAATGCTCTTCAAAGATCCCGACTGTGGCGAATGGGTCGAACCAGCAAGTTTTTACCCCTTCTCGGCAGCACACTTCTACGAGGAAGACAAAAATTTTTATGTAGGTGACGGTTTTACGATTGAGGCGCTGAATGCCCCGGTATGGCATGGAGTCGCGTGCACGGGTGTGAAGATAAGAAATGGCGCAGAAACGCTGATACTCAGCTCTGATACCGTTCATGACAAGAGACTCTGGAAGCGACTCTGCTCGAAAAAAAGACCACAGCGGCTACAAATGTCCAAAAGGGAATTCGATTCTGCTCCGGTTATCTATGGAGACATCAATGACTACCTTGAGCGCATCTGGAGCGAGGCTCGTTATGCCGAAGCCATGACCGCTTTTGCAAATGCCGCAGTGATACATGACATAACAGCCGGCCCCAGCGTTGTCCATACGAGTTACGAAAATTTGGAGAATACGACCCTGCGGAAAGACCGGACTCTGCTGGCGCACTGTCCTGACAGGTTTACCTCCGAATGGCCGCTATGCAATGCGGGGAAAACCTACCGGCTTGCAGCAGGCAGGTTCCAGGAGGTGGTCGGAGACAGATGCTATCCCCTGGATGCCGACCTGTTTCATAAAAAGGAAGGGAGATTTTTTGTCGGCTACCGAAACAACGAGGGCACCTACGAGGTATACAGACAAAAGGGACTGCTGAAACTGAGCCCGGATCATCGGACTTTCCCAGGCCGCCCCTTGTACCGGGTTGCCCTGTACGAAGATATTGCCGGCGGTTATTTCCCGGCACTGGATGATCCGAATCTTTCGTATATCGAACGGGGTGACAGCAAAGTTGAACTACTGCGGTTCGATGACAGGGGGAGTACCGGGAAAATCGCTGAAGATCAGAGGGAACGACTGCAAAAACAAGCGAATAGTAGATGCACGAAACAAGAGAAACCCTGAAAACTGCTGGGCTGGGCTGGGTTGGGGCTTTCACGGAGCCTCTTGTAAGGCTTCAATGCAGGAATGCTGTTCAAGGGAGAGCGGCCGAAGATACTTTCCATGAAGGACACCAGACTAAGTAGCCGGGCAAAAAAAGAGCCCCCGGGTCTTCTGGACCAGGGGGCTCGTGTCCGTTAGGAACGAAATTTAATTTTATGCCTACTTCTTGCGCTCTTCCATGACCTTGTAGGCGCAGAACTCGCCGCACATGGTGCAGGCGCCGTGCTCTTCGTCGACGCCGGATTCGCCGCGGCGCTTACGGGCCAGAGCGGGGTCGATGGCCAGGCAGTACTGGGTTTCCCAGTCGAGCGCCTTGCGCGCCCTGCTCATGGCGATATCTTTTTCCAGGGCGCCAGGCAGGCCCTTGACGATGTCGGCAGCGTGGGCGGCGATGCGGGTCGCCATGACGCCGTCATGCACGTCCTGTACGGTAGGCAGGCACAAATGCTCGCTGGGAGTGACGTAACAGAGAAAGTCGGCGCCGGCGCTGGCGGCAATGGCGCCGCCGATGGCGCAGGTAATGTGGTCGTAGCCGGGGGCGATATCGGTCACCAGCGGACCAAGCACGTAAAACGGGGCACCGTGGCAAAGCCGTTTCTGCAGCTGGATATTAGCCTCGATCTGGTTAAGGGGCACGTGCCCCGGGCCTTCGATCATGACCTGAATACCGGCGTCCCAGGCACGCTGGGTCAACTCGCCAAGGATAATCAGTTCGTGAATCTGGGCACGATCGGTGGCGTCGGCCAGACAACCGGGGCGAAAACCGTCGCCCAGCGACAGGGTGGCATCATAGGGCCTGACCAGCTCCAACAACCGGTCATAGTGCTCATAGAGCGGATTTTCCGCATTATTGCGGGTCATCCAGGCAACGGTGAAGGAACCACCGCGGGAAACGACCTCCATGATGCGCCCCTCGCGATCCATGCGCTCGACAGTGGCGCGGGTCACGCCGCAGTGGACGGTAATGAAGTCGACGCCATCGTCAAGGTGTTTCTTGATGCCGTCGAAGATCTCGTCAGCAGTCATGTCGACGATCGCCTTACCCTTTTTCACCACCGTATCGCAGGCCGCCTGGTAGAGCGGCACACTGCCGATGCAGGCATCGGTCTCGGCAATTATGGCGCGGCGGATTTCGTCGATGGGCCCGCCGGTGGAAAGGTCCATGATGGCATCGGCGCCGGCGGCAACCGCCACCCGGGCCTTTTCCAGTTCCTTGTCGATGCTGGTGTCGTCCTTGCTGGTGCCGATATTGGCGTTGACCCGGGTCGGCAGGCCTTTGCCGACGGCCAGCGGGCGACCGTTGCTGTGCTTGTTATTATGACAGACGATGGCCGTGCCTTCGGCAATACGCTGCCGCAGGATTTCCGCATCGATGCCGGCTGCTGCTGCTGCCAGCTTCATCTTGTCGGAAACGATGCCTTGGCGGGCCATTTCAAGCTGCGTCATACTTCTACCTCTCAGATTTCTCATCAAGCGTGGGTGCTCGATAGTATAAGCCGAGACTCTTGCAAACCTCTCCTAACACGTTCCCGATCCCTTGACCGGAGGGGACTTTCACTATCGATTAGTGGAGTTTTGCAAAAACCTGAGCTTCATGGAATAAATATTAAGATTGTATACTGAGCTAGCGATTTTCATTGTTGTTCATCAGTCGGTGTGCGGCAGAAAAATGATTGACCGGGCCGTGCCCGCTGCCAAGGGAAACGGCAAGCCTGATGGCCTCGGTGACAAACTGTTTGGCCCGCGCCACGGCCACCGGCAGCGGCTCGCCCTGCGCCAGAAAAGCGGCAACGGCAGAGGCATAGGTACAGCCGGTGCCATGAGTATTGGCCGTAGCAAATCTCGGCGATGTATACCGGCGGGCGACGATACCGTCAAACAGGATATCCGTCGCTTCCGCTCCCGCCATGTGCCCCCCTTTGAGAAGCACATTTCGCGCACCCATGTGATGCAACTCCCGGGCAACGAGTTCCATATCGTCTTCGTCGCGGATGGTGAGGCCGGTAAGAGTTTCGGCTTCCGGCACATTCGGCGTGACGAGATAGGCACGGGGCAGCAGTTTCTCGACGAATGTCGCAACTGCGGCTTTATCCATCAGGCTGCTCCCCCCTTTGGCAATCATCACCGGATCGAGCACCAGCATCCGCTTGCCAAACGACGTCAGTTGCTCCGCCAGAGCCTCGATGATCTCGGCCGAAAACAGCATCCCGGTCTTCACCACGTCCACCGGTATATCGTTGAATACCGCCTGCAGCTGCTCGGCAACGAAAACTGCCGGCACCCCATGGATGGCGGCAACTCCCCGGGTGTTCTGGGCAGTGAGCGCCGTGATGACCGAAGCCGCGTAACCGCCGAGCAGGGTCACGGTCTTGATATCCGCCTGGATCCCGGCGCCGCCGCCCGAATCGCTGCCGGCAACGGTGAGCACCGAACCGCGTGGCGCAGGCTTTTTCCGATTGAAAAGCAGCGCCAGCTCTGTGGCGGCAAGCTCCTGGTCCGGGTTAGCCAGAACCGCCGAGATGACGGCAATCGCATCGGCGCCGGCGTCGATAACCGCCGCAGCATTGTCCCGATTGATGCCGCCGATCGCTACCATGGGGATACTCACCCGCAACCGGGCTTCGGCAAGAGCGCCGGGGCCGGGCAGATACTGGACATCTTTGCTCTCCGTGGGGTACATGGCACCGAAACCGATGTAGTCTGCGCCCTGCGCCTCGGCCCGCAGCGCTTCCTCCACGGAATGGGTGGAGATGCCGACCAGGGCGTCTTTTCCCAGCACGCGGCGCGCCTCCGCAACGCTGCCGTCATCCTGCCCGAAGTGCACACCGTCCGCCCCAACTTCGCTGGCCAGGGTCAGGTCGTCGTTGACAACGAAAGTAACCCCGCAGCGCGAGCAAAGTTGCCGTAACTCCCGTGCCTCGGCAAGGCGCGAAGAGTAACTCTTCACCTTGTTCCGATACTGGAGGCAGGTCACGCCACCGGCAAATGCCCGCTCCACCCGCTCGAGAAGGTGATCACTGTGGTCAGTTATAAGATAGAGGCCGTTCAGCATCTGCAGCTCCAATTTCCCCCTGCAACGGCAGGTCACATGCTACCGGCGGCATCACCCGTTTACGGAGAAGCATCAGTGAATTAACCAGGAGAGTTTTCGTTCCGGTTTTAGAAACAAAAAAGCCGCGACACATGGCCACGGCTTCCCGGAATCGCATCCTTTGGCGCGCTGGTGCCGCTTTCCTACGCCGGTGCAAACCGGATCAGGTTCCAAGGGTCTCCGCATTAGCGAATCTCAGTTCTTCCGAACTCCCCCAGCAGGCTTTTTCATTTCTCAGCCTAAAGGAAATCAGTTGGAAAGTCAATGGCTTTTAAGGCTTTCATCTTTACAGTCCCGGAGATACATGCTACAAATCGGAGCAGTAAAGTTTTATCGTTCGGAGCCAGACATGGACAGCCGTCCCACCCTTGCGGAAATCGACCTCGCCGCGTTGCGGCACAACTATATGCAACTCCGGCGCAGCATCCCCGCCAACTCCGGAATTCTCGCCGTTGTCAAGGCGGATGCTTACGGCCACGGTTTCATGGACATATCGCGTGAACTGGAACTGATGAACATCGACGCCTTCGGTGTCGCGTTCCTCGCCGAAGGAATCCAACTGCGCAAATCGGGCATCGACCGACCGATCCTGCTGCTCGGCGGCATCTATCCGGGGCAAGAGAAAAAGTGTATCGGCTTTAACCTCTCAACCGTTGTTTTTACCCTGGATCAGGCTCGGGTCCTCGACAACGTGGCATCCCGGATGTTTCGCAAAGCCCGCATCCACCTGAAGGTGGACACCGGCATGGGACGCCTCGGCATCCATCACCAGCAGGCACCCCAGTTCCTCAAGGAACTGAAAAGACTCCGAAATATCGAGCTTGAAGGCATCATTTCCCATTTTGCCTCGGCCGACGAACTGGACGAGGACGGCCGCAATTTCACCGAAAAGCAGAGCGAAATCTTCGCCGGCGTAGTGAAAACCGCTCTCGGCGAAGGCTTCACGCCGCGCTATATCCATCTTGCCAACAGTGCCGCAGCCTTCAGCCTCGATCTCTCGTTCTGCAACCTGGTACGTCCTGGAATTGCTCTCTATGGGGCTATTCCCTCGATTGACTTCAAAGGTAAGCTGGACCTGCGGCCGGTGATGCGCCTCAAAAGCCGCATCGCCATGCTGAAGTGGATCGACCCGGGCATGAGCCTCAGCTATTCCCGCACCTTCGTTTCCGGCCGAAAAACCCTGGTGGCCAGCGTTCCGGTTGGCTATGCGGACGGCTACTGCCGATCGCTCAGCAACCGGGGAGTCGCCCTGGTCCGTGGCATGCGGGCACCGGTGGCAGGCACGGTCTGCATGGACTGGATCATGCTGGACCTCACGGATATCCCGGACGTGGCCGAGGGTGACGAGGTGATACTGCTCGGCTGCAGCGACTCGCAAGAGTGCATCCGGGCCGAAGAACTTGCCGAACAAGCCGGGACGATTCCCTATGAAATCTTCTGCGGGATCAGCAAGAGGGTGCCGCGAATCTACCTGAACGCCTCACGCTGACCGACGGCATTGTCCAGGCACTGAACCCAACCGGTTTCCATATCGTGGTAACAATGATGTCCGAAAAAAAGCTCGCCATAGCCGTTGATATCGGCACCACCACCATCGCCGCCTCCCTGGTCGACAGGGAAAGCTGCGAACGGCGCGCCTTTGTCGGCAGGAGGAATCCGCAGGGAAGCTTCGGTGCCGACGTGGTCGCACGACTCCAGGCAGCCTGTGCCGCTCCGGACAATCTCCAACTGCTGCAGAGATCCCTCACCAGCACAGTGGAAGAAATGGTCGAAGAACTGCTGCGCATGGCTGGCACCGCCCGCAAAGATGTCGACACTATCGCCCTGGCCGGCAACCCTGCCATGGAACACTTCCTGCTCGGCCTTCCGGTAGCGTCCCTCGCCTATCCCCCGTTCCGCCCGCTCTTTACCTCGGGAAAGCTGCTGCAGAGTACGAGTCTCGGATGGAAGCTGGAACTCAATGGCTACCTTTTCCCCCTGCCCGGCGGTTTCGTCGGCGGCGACCTGGTAGCATTTCTCTTCGGTACCCTGGCGGAAACACCTCAACGCCCGGCACACCGCCCCTTGGCCGCCCTGTACCTTGACCTGGGGACGAACGGCGAAATCGCGCTGGTCACGGCAGAAAAGATTTTCGCCACATCGGCGGCGGCCGGCCCGGCCTTCGAGGGGGGCAACCTTGCCTGCGGCATGCCGGCCCTGCCGGGCGCCATCGAAAAGGTCGAGATAACCGGGGAGCGTCTTGCCCTGGCAACCATCGGCGGGCAACCGCCCTGTGGCATCTGCGGCTCTGCGGTGATCGATACCGTTTCCGCACTGCTTCGGGAAGGGCTCATCGATGCCAGCGGACGATTGCTGGCGCCCGACGAAATTGCCTCGAACCTGGGAACGAGGGTCGTGGAAATCGGCGGCACCTCTGCCTTTGTCCTCTATCGGGACGCCACCCGGACGGTGTTTCTCTCCCAGCATGATATCCGCCAGGTGCAGCTGGCTAAAGCAGCTGTCAGGGCCGGAATGGAGATCCTCCTCCAGCGTGCCGGACTCCGCGTCGATGACATTGAAAAGGTGGTTTTAACCGGCTCTTTCGGTGCCGTTCTCTCCCCGGAGAAGCTAAAAAACGTTGGAATTTTCCCTGAAAACATGGTAAAAATTGCTGATTTTATCCGTGAAGGAGCGCTGGCCGGAGTGGAGCGGGCACTCTGCACCCCGGAAGGTTTTACCGCGGCCGACAACCTCGCCAAACGCATCCGGGTCGTACCACTCTCGGGCACTCCCGCCTTCGAAAGACATTTTCTCGAACAGATGAACTTTCCGAAGATGTGACCCTGAAAACATCCGGTTCCAGCCTGGTTCAGGATACTTCCCTTATTTCGATACCCATCTTTCACATACCCCGTTGCCGGCCTGGTGGTCGCTATCAGACGAAACAGAACCATTAACAGGTGAAGCAGCGGTTTTCAAGGAGAATGAAATGGCCAAAATAACTCGCGCGCTTATCAGCGTGTCCGACAAGACAGGTGTTCTTGAATTCGCCCGGGAGCTTGCCCGGTACGATGTTGAAATCCTTTCCACCGGCGGAACAGCGAAGATGCTCCGCGAAGCGGGACTTGCCGTGAAGGACGTTTCCGAATTCACCGGATTTCCCGAGATGCTGGACGGCCGGGTAAAAACCCTGCACCCGAAAGTCCACGGCGGACTGCTCGGCATGCGGAGCAACCCGGAGCATGTGGCAAAGATGAAGGAACACGGCATCGAAAACATCGATATGGTGGTCGTCAACCTTTATCCGTTCGAAGCAACCGTGGCCAAGGAAGGCTGTACCCTGGAAGACGCCATCGAAAACATCGATATCGGCGGCCCGACCATGCTCCGCTCCGCCGCCAAGAACTGGCCCGATGTGACCGTCATCACCGACCCTGCCGACTATGCAAGGGTGTTGGCCGAGATGCAGGCACACGACGGCACCGTCGCCAGGGAAACCAATTTCGGCCTCGCGGTAAAAGTCTACCAGCGCACCGCCGCTTATGACGCGGCCATCTCCAACTGGCTCGGCTGTCGGACCGGAGAAGGCGTTGCCCTGTTCCCCGACACTTTCACCGTGCAGTTCAGGAAGTCCCAGGAGATGCGCTACGGCGAAAATCCCCACCAGAAGGCTGCCTTTTTCGTCGAAGCCGGCTCATCCGAAGCCTCGACCGCAACCGCTGTCCAGCTCCAGGGCAAAGAACTCTCCTACAACAATATCGCTGATACGGACGCCGCCCTCGAGTGCGTGAAACAGTTCAGCGACACGCCGGCCTGCGTCATCGTCAAGCATGCCAACCCCTGCGGAGTTGCCGTCGGCGACTCGCTGTTCGATGCGTACGACCGCGCCTACAAGACCGATCCGGAGTCGGCTTTCGGCGGCATCATCGCCTGCAGCCGGGAACTGGACGCGGCAACCGCAACAGCAATTGTCGAGCGGCAGTTCGTCGAGGTGATCATCGCCCCGACTGTTTCAGCGGAAGCCTCGGCCATCGTGGCGGCGAAAAAGAATGTGCGCCTCCTGCAGTGCGGCCCGCTCACCAGCCAACCCGTTCCGCGCCTCGACATGAAACGGGTTACCGGCGGCCTGCTTCTCCAGGATGCCGATCTTGCCCTCTACAACGAACTGAAGGTAGTGACCAAGCGCACCCCCACCGAGCAGGAAATGGCCGATCTGCTTTTTGCCTGGCGGGTGGCGAAATTCGTCAAGTCCAATGCCATCGTCTACGCCAAGGACAACATGACAGTAGGTGTCGGCGCCGGCCAGATGAGCCGGGTCAACTCGGCGCGAATCGCCGCCATCAAGGCCGAGCACGCCGGGCTTCCGGTGGCCGGGGCAGTCATGGCATCCGACGCCTTCTTCCCGTTCCGCGACGGCATCGACAATGCCGCAGCAGTCGGCATCACGGCAGTAATCCAACCCGGCGGCAGCATGCGCGACAGTGAAGTGATTGCCGCGGCCGACGAGCACGGCATGGCCATGGTATTCACCGGCATGCGGCATTTCCGGCACTGAATGACCACCGTCACCAATTGCCCGAAATAGGGGCGAACCCGTGTGTTCGCCCCTATTTCGGGCAAAGGCAGCAGATCCGAAGGCAGACACACCGGTCTGCCCTACATAAAGAAAAGAGTTCTGGAGAATATAGATGAAAGTTTTGGTAATCGGCAGTGGCGGGCGCGAACACGCCCTGGTATGGAAGATAGCCCAATCCCCCCTGGTAACGAAGGTCTACTGTGCCCCGGGAAACCCGGGCATCGGGGAACTGGCGGAAAATGTCGCCATCAAGGTCGATGATCTGACCGGTCTGTTGGACTTTGCCAAGCAGGAGCAGATCGGCCTGACCGTAGTCGGGCCGGAACTGCCCCTGTCCCTCGGCATTGTCGACCTGTTCGAGGAAAACGGCCTCAAGGTTTTCGGCGCCCGGCAGAACGCCGCCATCATCGAAGCGAGCAAAGCGTTCTCCAAGGACCTGATGAAAAAGTACCATGTCCCGACAGCCGCCTACGAAGTTTTTACTGAAATCGAACCGGCCATCGCCTTTCTCGACACGCTCGGACTGCCGGTCGTGGTAAAAGCGGACGGCCTTGCTGCCGGCAAGGGGGTCATCATTGCCCAGACCAGGGAGGAAGCGATCGAAACCGTTACCGACATGCTCTCCGGCAACGCTTTCGGCAACGCAGGCTCCCGGGTGGTTATCGAGGAATTTCTCCGCGGCGAAGAAGCATCGTTCCTGGCCTTCACCGACGGCAAAAACATCATTCCCCTGGCCAGCGCCCAAGACCACAAGGCGGTCTTTGACGGCGACAAGGGACCGAACACCGGCGGCATGGGCGCCTACTCGCCGGCTCCGGTAGTGACTCCCGCCATTCACCAGAAGGTGATGGAGGAAGTAATGCGGCGCACGGTAGATGGCATGGCAGCCGAAGGGCGTCCCTACAAGGGTGTCCTCTATGCCGGACTGATGATCGACCAGGGCGAAATCAAAACCCTGGAATTCAATGCCCGTTTCGGCGACCCGGAATGCCAACCGCTCCTTATGCGCATGAAATCCGACATCGTGCCGGTTCTGCTGGCAACGGCGGAGGGCGATATCAGTTCCATCGAATTGGAATGGCATGACAAGGCGGCTGTCTGTGTTGTCATGGCCGCTGGCGGCTACCCGGGCGAGTATCGCAAGGGAGATGTGATCAGCGGTCTCAACAAAGCTGCGGCCATTGAAGACCTGTTCGTTTTCCATGCGGGAACCGCCAGCAAAGACGGCACCTACACCACCAACGGCGGCCGCGTACTCGGCGTGACGGCCCTCGGCGCAACAGTCCGGGAAGCCATTGCCCGGGCCTACGATGGCGTTGCCGCCATTACCTGGACAGGGGTTCAGTACCGGACAGACATCGGTAACAAGGCACTGGGCAGGTAAAATGAGTTCTTAGTTGTGAGTTATTGGTTTTTAGTTATTTGATGAGATATCTCGCTTGAGCATTGTATTGAGGATTGGGAAGGGCGCTGCGTGCCGCGCCCTTTTCTGGCAGGAAGACTACGAAAGAAAGAATATTACGGAGCATATATGAATACAGCAAGGGTATTGATAGTCATGGGGAGCGATTCGGATGTCCCGGTCATGGAAGAGGCCGCGAAAATCCTGCGACAGTTCGGCGTCCCTTTCGAAATGAGGATTTCCTCGGCTCACCGCTGTCCCGACCGGACCGCACAGCTATCCGCCGAGGCCGAAGGTCGCGGCATCAAGGTCATTATCGCCGGTGCCGGAGTGGCAGCTCATCTGGCAGGAGTGATGGCCGCCGGAACGATTCTCCCGGTGATCGGCGTTCCCATTGCCGGCGGCGCCATCAATGGCGTCGACGCGCTCTACTCCACCGTCCAGATGCCCGGTGGAATCCCGGTTGCCACCGTTGCGATCGGCAAGGCCGGCGCCAAAAATGCCGGGATCCTGGCGGTACAGATGCTTGCCCTGTCCGATGCCGCCCTTGCCCAGCAGTTGCAAGAGTACAAGGAAAGCATGGCTCGTGAAGTTGAAGAGAAAGACCAGGCACTGCAGGAAAAACTGGCTGAACAATGAGGGGCAAAAGCCCCTCACCTCACCTCACCCCACACTCCCGCCGCACCGCCGCAACCGTTCTGAACAGTAATCATACGTTTCTCCGGAGTATCGGTTTTCCCATGTATGCACAAGATTGCATTATTTTGCTTGACATGCGCTGTTTATTTAATTATATAACGTAAAATCTTTAACTGTTCTTCCCCCCAGTGCTTCAGCAGAAAAGGAACTTGCCCCTCCTTTCCCAAAGCTTTCTGCCGGGAAACGCCTCCATTCGGGTCAGCAACAAGCGTTTCCATCTTTGCGGGCGTCTTCGCCCGCCTTTTTTTGTCCAATTCCCGACCGGCAGCATTTTTCCCGCGTTATCGACCACCCCCTCTCCGTCGAAGTTCCTCCGTAACACATGATTTCTGTGCCGCGGAAATCCGGTTGGAGGCACTGTGGTTCTTCACCTCCGGCAACGGAAGGCCCGGCAGGAATACGGTAAACCAGATCAGCGGTGTTCGCGGGTTTTTCAAAATGGCCAGCTTCAGGTCTTGACGGGACTTCCAGCGGGGATGGCGGGCCACGGCCGAAATCGTTTCCGGATTGGCTCCCGGCCCGTTGAGGAATTTGAACAGGGCAGACTGCCTGAGGCGCGGGTTATTGAGGCAGGCATCGGTGAGTTGCGGCAGGCCTTCATGGAGCAGGGCCTCCACCACATCGGTGGTCGCCCGCCGGGCAAGGGTAATCTTGCTGCCAAGAGGGGTTAAAGGAAGACGTTTGATGATGGCGCGCTCCGCGCTAAGCTTCCGGTCCGGGGCAACACCCGGCAGGAAGCAGACCGTTACCAGCTCAAAGAGGTACAGATGGGGAATGAGGGCCAGGACAAGGTGATCCGGCGTTGCCCGATGATGGACGAGGGCAACCTTCAGCCGATGACTTTCCCCCACCATCGGCATCTTGTAGACCGCTGTCAGGACGTCTTCTGTCAGGTCTGCCCGTTTCAGCAGCAGCAGGAGACATGACTCGTCGTAGCAGGGATTTTTCAGCAGCGCTTTGACAACCTCCATTGACGGGTCTTCCTGCAGCCGCAGGATTTCCTCCCGGCTTGCCGTGAGCGCCCGATAGAGACGTTGGGCCAGGTCATGTTCCCTTTGTGCCTGCATGTCCGGAACGGTCATCCCGCTAGCACCCCCTTTTCGCCAATGCAGTACACCGCCAACGGCTGCGCATCCTGTGCGAAAAAGTGCATACCATCTCGACAGGTTTCGTTTCCTCTCCTATACTACAACCATGATCCCTATCAAGGACTATAATCCAACCAGACATTTCCCCATCATTACGGTCGTCTTGATTGCGCTCAACGTGCTGATTTTTCTCCAGGACATGATGACCGGCCACTATGAACCGATGCTGGTGGAAACGGCGCGGGGCACGATAAAGGTAAACCAGTACATTGGCGGACTTACCGCCAACTATGCCCTGGTTCCGGCCAGACTGATTGCAGAACCGTGGAATTCATGGTATCGGGTTTTCACCGCCATGTTTCTTCACGGCAACTGGCTGCACATCGCCTCAAACATGCTCTATCTCTGGATCTTCGGCAACAATATCGAGGACACCCTCGGCAGGTTCCGATTCATCATCTTCTATTTCGCCTGCGGGCTGGTCGCAACCGCAGCCCAGGTTCTCAGTTCCCCCCAGTCGAGTATTCCCATGATCGGCGCCAGCGGTGCCGTGGCAGGGGTTATGGGAGCATACCTGGTCCTGTACCCGCATGCCAGGATACTTACTCTTTTACCGATCTTTTTCTTCTTCACCTTTATCGAGGTGCCGGCCTACATAATCATCGGTTACTGGGCCCTGCTGCAGTTTATCAGTGCCACCTGGATCAACTCCGGCGAGCCGGCACGGGGAGGCGTTGCCTACTTTGCCCATATCGGCGGATTCGTTGCCGGGATCAGCCTGCTCTTCCTGCTCGGCGGCCGGCAGAGGTCAAAACGCAAGGGCTTTTTCTGACCTGCTGCTATGACTCCTTCTTCAGCACCACGTTGGTCATCCGCGACACACACACCAGATTCCCCGCTTCATCGTGAACTTTAATTTCCCAGACCTGGGTCATCTTGCCGAGATGAAGGGGGCGGGCCGTGCCGAATACGTAGCCACTGGTTGCCGGCCGGACATGGTTAGCATTGATCTCCAGGCCTACGGCATAATATTCATCGCGGTTGATTACCAGATTGGAGGCCCCGCTGCCGAGAGTTTCAGCCAGAACGACCGACGCACCACCATGGAGAATTCCCATGGGCTGCCGGGTTTTTTCGTCTACCGGCATGCGCGCTTTGAGGAAATCATCACCTATCTCGACAAACTCGATCCCCACATGGGAAATAAGGGTATTCTCTACGATACTGTTCAGCTCCTGCGGGGTATACTCACGAAACCAGATTGCCATGCTGCCTCCTCACGGAATTGTTTGATGCAACCGTAACAACAGGCACCCGGTGCAGCGATACAACCCTGACCACTAAGGGCGCCGAAGAAATACGGCTTCACATCTGCGCCATCAGCCTTGCGGCATGGCCCTCTGCAATCTTTCTTACATACCTTCCCCGCGACAAAAGATCAACGCCGAAGTTTTCGGCAAACCTCAAAAACCAGTAAAGAAATTATAATTTATAACAAAAAGGCATACCATTATTAACGAACTGTGGTAATAAAAAGGAGATGTTGCCAACCAGGCTTGGCTGCTGGTCTGAAAAATCTTCGCAAATCCGGACTACCTGAAAAAAACCTTCAGATAGTCCGGATAGCAGCACCAGAATAAATACGCAACGGAAACAGGAAGGAGAAAATGAGACAGAACCACTTGCTTGCCTTCTTTCCACTCTTGATTCTTGTCTTCATGGCCGGCTGCAGCCATTGCGGACGCAACACCGACACGCTTTACCAGGCATCCACCATCGATGCGCTTCTCGTCGGCATTTACGACGGCAGCACCACCTTTGCCGCTCTGAAAAAAAACGGCGATTTCGGCATCGGCACCTTCGACGCCCTGGATGGAGAAATGATCGCTGTTGACGGCTCTTTTTACCAGGCAAAGGCAGACGGAACGGTTCTCCCTGTCGCAGACACATCCACGACACCGTTTGCCGTGGTGAAATTCTTCGTCCCCGAAACAAAAACCCGTCTCTCTGGTTCATGGAACCTGAGCGGCCTGACGAAACATTTGGACAGGATGCTCCCCACGCCCAACTATTTTTACGCCATCAGAATCGACGGCACCTTTCCCGCCATTACAGTCCGCAGCGTACCGGCACAACAGAAACCTTACCCGGGACTGGCACAAGCCGCCAGCCGGCAGGCGGTCTTCCAATTCAGCTCTATCTCCGGGACCATTATCGGTTTCAGGACGCCGGACTTTGCCAAGGGTATCAATCTTCCCGGCTACCACTTTCATTTCATTTCCGCAGACCGGAAGTCCGGCGGCCATCTCCTCGACTGCCGGATCGACCAGGCCAGCCTGTCCCTGGACAGGGCGCTCGAACTGCGCCTTGCGCTTCCCGAAAATGATGCGTTTTCCGGTGCAAAACTGGGTCGGGACCACGGACGGGAACTGGATAAGGCAGAGCGTGGAACCAGCCATGATTGACGAGCAAGCGCAAGGTCTTCTCGACGAACTGACCCGGGTCTGCACCAAAATTGCCAATGGCAAGAACTGGGAGAAGGACCGTTTTTTCGAGCTTACCCGTGAAGGGTCCTACCCAGCCCACATCACCGGCCTGGCCGAATCCTTCGGCATGATGCTGGTGAAGGTGGAAACCCGGGAATTCCAACTGGAGCAGAAGCTCGAAGAGTTGCAAAAAAGCTATATGCGCACCAGCACGATGCTCGACGGGATGGTCCTCTCCCTGGCATCGACACTGGAACACCGGGATCCCTATACGGCCGGTCATGGTCGTCGCGTTACCGAACTGTCATGCGCCATTGCCGGCCAGATGGGCTTCGACAGCGACCGCATGGAAGGACTGAGGATCGCAGCGCTGCTCCATGATATCGGCAAGATCGCCGTTCCCCTGGAAATTCTCAGCAAACCGGGGCCGATATCGGAACACGAATTCAACCTTATCAAGACCCACTCGCAGACCGGCCATGACATCCTGGCATCGATCGATTTTCCCTGGCCGGTTGCCCAATTCGTACTCCAGCACCACCGGAGAATAGACGGATCCGGCTATCCGGTGACAAACGACGCAGGAGAGATCCCTCTTGAAGCAAGAATCCTGGGTGTCGCCGATGTAGTCGAAGCCATGTCCTCCCATCGCCCCTACCGCCCGGCATTGGGCATCGACAGGGCGCTGGAGGAGCTCACTGCTGCCAAGGGAATAGCCTTTGATTCGGAAGTAACCGACATCTGTATCCGCCTCTTCCGGACCGGCGAGTTCTCATTCTGATCAAAGCAATGCCATTACTCAAGGGGGCAACAGACCATGACGGGAAAACATTCCGGCATTGACCTGCACCAGCAGTTCATTGACGTCTTTACCAGGGAAGAAATGCTGGCTTTTTTCGATTTTACAGCCGACACCGGAACGGGTGGCACCGCTTCCGGCCTCTGCAAGGTGTCCAAACCGAAAGAGGGAAAATCGGACATGCGCTACTTCTCCCTGCTGTTCATCATCGAAACACCCGATGAAAAGACCTGGCGGGATGTGGACGGCTGGTTCTCGACAATCCGCTGGGACACCCTGCAGCAATGCCTGCCGGAATTCGAAAGCGTGCTCTCCATTCCGTTCACCCTGCAGGAGTTCACCGGCAATTTTTTCCAGGAAATAGACATTTACGTTCAAGAGGACACCGTTCCCTCACGCTCGTTTATCCTCGGCGCGCTGTTCCCGGCAGTACGCTCCGTCTCCGGGATCGAGGCCGGCGAACCGGTCTTCTGGGAAGATCTGCCTTCCCCGAAACAGGCGACCCGGAATAGCGGCAGCGGCAGCTCGAATACCACCCTCATTGCACGCTTGCAGGATTTTTTCAAGTTCTGAAGAAAACCGATTCCCATTAATACCAGGAGGAACAGATGGAAATACAGGTACGGAAAGAAGGCTCGGCAACAATTGTAGCTGTCAGCGGCAAAATGGATGCAGTGACCGCCCCGGATTACGAGCAGCGCCTGCGTGAACTTCTCGACCAGGGAGCAAAGACCTTCGTCAACGATTTCAGCAACCTCGTTTACATCAGCAGTGCCGGACTGCGCAGTATTCTGGCAACCGCAAAGGCGCTCAAGTCCCAGGACGGAGCTCTTTTGTTCGCCGGCATCAAGGGTCCGGTAAAAGACGTATTCGAGATCTCCGGTTTCGGCTCCCTCTTTCAGCTTCACGACACCCTTGATTCCGCTCTCAAAAGTATCGGCTAAATCAATGACCCGACGAAACTTACAGATGGAGGCAAGGATAGAGAATCTTCCAGCAATCCTCCGTTTTGCGGTGGACTGCGCCGACCGGCTCAGTTGGGCAAAAAACAGGCTCGCTAATATCGAACTGGTTATCGAGGAAGCGGTGGTCAATGTCTGCAAGTACGCCTATCCTGAGGGGGACGGTGCCATCGAAGTATCCTGCCACGGGGACCAGAACGGCCTCCGCATCCGCATCACGGACACCGGCCAACCCTTCGATCTCCTTTCGGTGGCCGATCCCGACATGAACGCCGACGTCGAGGAGCGGCAGATTGGCGGGCTCGGCTGCTTCCTCATCCGCACCCTTGCCGACGACGTGACCTGTCGCAGAGAAGGGAACCAAAATGTTCTGGAACTGACATTCCTGCCCGGAAAGAAAAAAGCTGACCATGCCGACGGAGGGTAATCGAATTCGATGGCCGTACCAGTTTCATTTCGTTCAGGGAAAGGTTCTTCAGCCATGCTGAAAAACAGGGGAATAGCGTTCAAGCTCATTCTGCTGTGCTGTGCCAGCAGCGCCTTCATCTTTCTCGTCATTTTCGGTTACACCTACCGGTTCTCCCGTGACACCATCGAAAAGGATACGAGAGAGCGGGCCATAAGCCTGGCCCAGAACGCGGTCAACAGAATCGAAACCATTCTCCGCTCGGTGGAAAACATTCCGGAAGGAATGGCATCAGTGCTGGAAAACTGCACCCTGAACCGGCAGGAAATGCTCCGCTTGCTGCGTGCCTCGGTACTTGAAAATCCGGAAGTGTACGGAGCGATGCTGGCTTTCGAGCCCTATGCGCTGGACGGCAAGACCCGCTATTTCGCCCCTTACTTTTACCGTGGCAACGGCACAATAAAGGCCACCGCCCCCTATACCCGGGTACATTTCGACTGGAGCTGGTACCAAGACCCGAAGCAGTCCGGACGGCCGGAATGGAGCGAGCCCTATTTCGATACAGGCTTCGGCAATATCGTCATGGCCACCTATTCGGTCCCCTTCTACCGGTTGGAGAAAGGGAAAGAACGGTTCAGGGGAGTTGTGACGGCGGACATTTCCCTTGACCAGCTCAGCAAAATCGTCTCCTCCATCAAAATCCTCGACAGCGGTTTCGGCATCCTCATTTCGAAGAGCGGCACAATCGTCACCCACCCAGACCGGAATCTCATCCTCAAGGAAACCATTTTCAGCCTTGCCGAGAAACGGGGTGATCCCCGCATCACGGAAGTCGGCCGACAGATGATCGCCGGGAAATCCGGTTTTGCGCCCTACCCTGTCCTGGCAGCCGGCAAACCCTCATGGGTCTATTACTCTCCTATTCCCTCGAGCAACTGGTCCCTTGCCGTTATTTTCCCGGAAAACGAGTTGGCTAAAGACCTTGCAACGCTCCACCGCGTGGTTATTTTTCTCGGTTGTGCCGGGCTTCTCCTGCTCTGCCTGGCCGTGATCCTCATCGCCCGCTCCATTACCAGGCCGCTGCGGGCCATGGCCGAAGCCAGCGAGGCCATCGCCTCCGGCAACCTGGATATCGAACTTCCGGCAGTCCGCAGCCATGACGAAGTCGGGAAACTCACTGAGTCGTTCCGCGCCATGAAAACGGCATTGAAGGACTATATCCGCAAAGTGGCCGAGTCGGCTGCCGAACGTGAGAGGATCACCAGTGAACTTAACATCGCCCGCGAGATCCAGATGAACATCCTGCCGCGCGCCATGCCCGATGTTTCCGAGCAAGCAGGCTATGACCTCCATGCGCAGATCGAACCGGCACGGGAAGTGGGGGGAGATTTCTACGATTTCTTTCCGATCGACGACAATCGCCTCTGCTTCGTGATTGCCGACGTCTCCGGCAAAGGAGTCCCTGCCGCACTGTTCATGGCCATGTCCATGACCCTGCTGAAGGCAACCGCCCGGCAGGGGCTTTCGCCCGAAAAAATCCTCTCCCGGGTCAACGAAGAGTTGAGCCGCGATAATGACGTAAACATGTTCGTCACCGTGTTCTGCGGCATACTGGACCGGGACACCGGAGAAGTTGTTTTTGCCAATGCCGGCCACAATCACCCGCTGGTAATGAAACAATCAGGCGAAGTGGCATGGCTGAAAACGGTCAACGGCCTGGCGCTCGGCGTCATGGAAGGAGCCGCCTATCGGCGGGAAACCCTCACCCTCGGACAAGGAGATACGCTGTTTCTCTATACCGACGGAGTCACCGAGGCAATGAACCCAGGAGAAGAGCTCTTCAGCGACGAAAGACTGCAACTCTGCCTGCAATCCCTCGCCGGGCACACACCGCGGGAGATAAATGGAACCGTACTGGAAAACGTGAGCACTTTCGCGGCAGACGCCCCGCAATCGGATGACATTACCGTTATGACGATAGCGTATACCGGATTGTAGCGGAACTGCTCGCCGCAGCCTCTTTCACGCTACAGGTATCGCCCCAACCGCCGAACACAATATCGTGAAGCAGCAACGAACAAGGGTGGGCAAGAAGAGCCTGCCGCTGGTGTTCCGTATGGGACACCAGGGAAAGATGAAGAAATAATGAGAAAATATTTCGCCTTTGACCGGCACCGGACAACGTATCGCCGTGAGACCCTGGCGGGATTCACCACCTTCGTCACCATGGCCTACATCATTATTGTCAACCCGGCGATACTCGAAGTGGCCGGCATTCCTCGCGGCCCCTCCACTACCGCGACCATCCTGGCAGCGGCATTCGGCACCCTCATCATGGGACTCTATGCCAAACGACCGTTCGCCATCGCCCCGTACATGGGAGAAAACGCCTTCGTCTCCTTCACCGTGGTCAAGGCACTCGGCTTTACCTGGCAGGAAGCGCTGGGTGCGGTTTTCATCGCCGGCATCGCCTTCACCGTCCTTACCGTGCTGAAGATCCGCAGCTGGCTGGCCGAAGCTATCCCCTGCTCGCTGAAATACAGCTTTGCCGTGGGCATCGGTCTGTTCATTACCTTTATCGGACTGAACGAAACCGGGATCGTCACCCTCGGCGTGCCCGGGGCGCCGGTCCGGCTCGGCAATCTGTCCCAGCCATCGGTCATTCTCGCCCTGTGCGGACTGTTGCTGACCGTTCTATTGATGTTGCGCAAGGTTCGTGGCGCTCTCGTCATCGGTATCCTGATGACTACCCTGCTTTCCTTCCTGTTCGGCATCACCAAAGTACCGGACGCTGTTATCGGCCTTCCTCCCAGTCCCGCGCCGATCTTTCTCCAGCTTGACATTTCCGGCGCATTGACCCCGAAATTCCTGCCGGTGGTGCTCACCATCTTCGTCATGGCCTTCGCCGACACGATCGGCACCCTTATCGGACTGTCAGCCAGGGCCGAATTGCTGGACGAGAACGGCAACCTGCCGGAAATCGAGAAACCGATGCTGGCGGACGCCCTGGCCACCACGGTGGCGCCGCTCCTGGGCACCACGACCACCGGCGCCTACGTGGAATCGGCCGCCGGCATTGAGGAAGGGGGCAGAACCGGCTTCGCCTCCCTGGTGACAGCGGGCCTGTTTTTGCTGGCACTGTTTTTCGCCCCTCTGTGCACGGTGGTCCCGTCCCACGCCTACGGCGTGGCGCTCATCGTTATCGGCAGCTTCATGATCAGCCCTCTGACCCAGATCGTCTTCGACGACCCCACCGAACTGCTGCCGGCGTTCCTCACCATCGTGCTGATCAGCTTCACCTTCAACATCGGCGTGGGGATTACCGCCGGACTCCTGGCCTGGCCGCTTTTCAAGACACTGGCGGGCAGAGCGCGGGAAGTGCCGGCCGGCGCCTGGATATTGGCTCTTATTTCGCTGTCGTTCTTTCTCTTTTATCCGAAGGGATGAAGGCCAGACGGCGCACAACAAAGCGTCGGCCCATTTCAAGCCTGATAATCATCTAACAGGCACCTCCTGGCATAGCGAGAAGAACAAAGGCTTCCTGATATGCTGTTACAGAGACCAATCTCTAACATCAGGAGGCGCCCAATGAAACGGTACTCTGACATCCAATAGAAAAGCCGCTCCCTCAGCATGGAGCTGAATGAGCGGCTTTTTGTGTAACTATCGACCGAGCCAATCCCGCGGCCGGATGCTTCGTATCGAAGTGCTGCCGTTAGCGAGCCAGGAAAACCCGGTTCTTGCCGCTGGTCTTGGCCGTGTACATGGCACTGTCGGCCCGTTTGATGAACACGGTTTCCTGTTCGTCGGCAACATATTGCGCGACCCCGACGCTTATCGTCATATGCACTTCCGAACGGGGCAGTGGCGACAAGGCTGTCTCTTCAAAGCCCTTTCTGAGCCTTTCCGCCACAAGAATGGCGTTTTCGCCTTCGGTCTCGGGAAGGATTACGGTAAATTCCTCGCCACCATACCTGAAAGCCGTGTCGGCAATACGCAGGTTCAGTCTGATTACCTCCGCCAGTACCGCCAGCACCCGGTCACCTTCCAGGTGCCCGTAACTGTCATTGTAGCCCTTGAAATTGTCGATATCGAGCAGAATGAGGGAAAGCGGTTCATCGTAGCGCTTTGCGCGCTCGATCTCCTGCCGCAACTGGCGGAAAAAATGACGGGAGTTGTACAACTTGGTAAGGGAATCGGTAATGCTCATCTGCCGGTACCGCGTTTCGCTCTCGCGGAGCTCCTCTTCCACCTTCTTGCGTTCGGTTACATCCTCCAGGGTCTGCACCGCTCCCAACATGCCGCCGTCGGCATCCGGAATCGGGGTCGCAGTAAAAAACAGCCAGCGCCCATCGTCACCCAGGCCAGGGAAAAAATCCTCGACCTCATAGGCGCCCTCAATAAGCGACGATTTCCGGTGTTTGCCATCATAGAAACCGTCTATCACATGTTCCCGGACATTGTCGAGCACATGGTCGGCCAGTAACGGTTTCTCAGCGGCATAGAAGGCCCGCCAGTGGTCACGAGTCCCAACCATGTCGGCAGCCGTATAACCGGTGAGGTCTTCCAGGGCAAGATTCCAATGGGTTACAATATGGTCACGGTCGATGACAAAGGTTGGCACGGAAATTCTCTGCAAAGCCTGAAACAGCAAGTCCCCATCCGGTTTCTTTTTCACGGCATCTCCCCACACGAACAGTTGCACACCTGGGAACCATTTTCGCACATTCCGTTGGAAATTCCGCGTCGGGCCGTCACCCGGCAACCCGACCCGAACGCGTTACAGAACCAGGCAATCGGGAACAATTTTCCGGACAACAGTATCCGGTAAAAAAGATCCTTTACGCCGGATGATTATTTTTTTCATGAGACAATGTAACTAACTGAAAATTTAACAGGAACTGCTGCCAGTGTCAACATGCTGTCACGCTTTTAAGCCTTTCCTTCCGTTTGCCAATCACACCCTGTTTCAGGTATACTGACGCGCAATGATTCCTATAGCAATTACCAAGTATCTCTCGTGCCGTGCCGTTAGCGGACCCTGGCAGCTCAGCGATAGTCAGCAGGGCAGTTTTGCCGGCGCCGTGGTCATCCCCGCCCTGGCGGAAAGCGCAACGCTCTTCGCCACCCTCCGCTCCCTGGCACAGAACCGTCCTGAGTTAACGGCACGGTTTCTGGTTGTGGTGGTGGTAAACAACCGGCAGGATGCTTGTCGAGCGGACAAGGCCGATAACCACAAAACCCTGGACCTGCTTGCCGCTGGCGACCCTGCCCTTGGCGCCCTTCGCCTCTGCTGGGTTGATGCGGCCTCCCCGGGTCGAGAACTCCCCCCCAAAAAGGGTGGTGTCGGCCTGGCGCGGAAGATCGGCTTCGACTTGGCCCTTCCGCTGCTGGACTTCAGTGGATCGACGCCAATCCTTGTCGCCCTGGACGCGGATACCCTGGTGCAGCCTGACTACCTTTCGGCCCTGGTCGATCACTTCCGGTCAACCACCGCCGGCGGGGCAGTGCTTGACTTCCGCCACCAGCAGGGTAATTCGCCACAACAGCAGGAAGCGATCCACCGCTATGAACTTTTTTTACGTTCGTACGTTCTGGGTCTTGCCACTGCCGGCTCTCCCTACGCCTTCCACACTGTCGGCAGCGCAATGGCCTGCACCGCCACGGCCTATGTCGGGGCAGGAGGCATGAACACCCGGGTAGCCGCGGAAGACTTCTATTTCCTCCAGCACCTCAAGAAAACCTCCGGCATCTCTTCTGTGACCGGAACGCTGGTCCATCCATCCGCACGCTCTTCGCACCGGGTGCCGTTCGGTACCGGCAGAAGTATCTCCCGCCTACTGGACGGGGAAAAGCGGGCCGTGCTGTTCCATAGCCACGAGTGCTTTACCATCCTGGCAAGCTGGCTTGCGCTGGTCACAAACCGCCTTGACGCTGACGGACCGGAAATCCGCCAGCAGGCTGCGGAAATATCACCAGGACTCAGAGAATACCTGGACCAGGCCGGCTTCGTCGATGCCTGGGAAAAACTTCGCGACAACAGTCGTAACCAGCCTGCGCTGCTGACCGCCTTTCACTCCTGGTTCGACGGCCTGCGGACCATGAAGCTTATCCACCATCTCTCCGATTCCATCTTTTCCCGAAAATCCGCTGAAGAATCAATGCCATCACTGCTGGCATGGGCAGGGCTCGAGTCGCTGGTCGACCCCGACGCGCAGCTTGCTCTGCTCCGCTCCCGGCAGGCCCCGGGAGCTTGTTGACAGCCGTTTCGCTAGTTGTTCTTGGATTTTTTCTGCTCATGGGTTATTATTTTTCCCCAGATGTCAGCGTTTCCGGAATGCTGGAGACGTGGAGCCTACTTCGACGAAGGAAAGGAGATCATGCCATGAAGATACGATCAGGTCTGCATACAACGCTTGTCGTGCTAATTCTTGCCCTCGCACTTCCCGCGGTTGCCGCGGTTTCACCGGAGGCTCTCTCGCAACCAATGGGCGGAGAAGGCGCAAAAGGTATTGAAACCGTCCAGGTCCAGGAACAGATTGTGGTCGAAGAGATTCGGACACCGGATATTCCTTCCGACATGGCTCCGGCCACGGAAGAAACGGTAAAGGTTGAACCTTCGGCTGCTGCTCCCCCTTCGATCGTGGAGACTCCCTACAATCCCATGGCTGTTGATGAAATCACCAAAATAAATGCCGCAACCGAGGTGCTTCAGGAAATAACCGGCATCCCGGAGGGAATCTCCCCGGATTTGCTCGCCAATGCCTACGGCATCGTCATCATTCCCGGCACCATCAAACTGGGCTTCTTTTTCGGCGGACGCTACGGCAGCGGCATCGCCATGATGCGTTCTGAGAACGGCACCTGGAGCAATCCCTCGTTCCTCTATCTCGCCGGCGGCAGTTTTGGCCTGCAGTTCGGAGCTCTTTCCAGCGACATCATTCTGGTATTCAAAACCAGGAAAAGCATCATGGGGCTCACCAAGGGCAACTTCACCCTCGGCGCCGATGCGGCGGTTGCCGCTGGTCCGGTCGGCCGCCGCGCAGAAGCATCCACCGACTGGCAACTCAAGGCTGAAATCTATTCCTATGCGCGGAGTCGGGGATTCTTCGCCGGTATTTCCCTCGACGGTTCGGTCCTGGCCATCGACACCAATGCCAATGAGACCTTCTATAACAGTTCCACAATCAGTGCAAACCAGATTTTTGCATCGGCACCTTCCGCTTCGCCGGCAGTCATCAAGCTGAAGAATTTCCTGTCGCAACACACCTCGTCACTGCCGAAGGAGTAACAATGTCCCCAGCAGAACCCCACGAGGACACCGCAAGCATACCGAGCAGGGAGGATAGAGAGCGCATTGCCGAACGAGTGAACGATCTCTATCCATCCCTGTTCCATCTGTATACCCAGCTCCATGCCAACCCGGAGCTGTCCGGCCAGGAAATCCTGACAGCCCGACGCATTGCCGACGAGCTTCGCTCGGCCGGTTACCAGGTCACCGAAGGGGTCGGCGGCCACGGCGTGGTCGCCGTGCTCGCAAATGGCACAGGACCGACAGTCCTGCTGCGGGCCGATCTGGACGGACTCCCCATCGAGGAAAAAACCGGGTTGCCCTATGCGAGCAAAGCCCGGGGCCGGCTTGCGGACAAAGGCGACGTGGCAGTCATGCATGCCTGCGGCCATGATATTCACATGACGGCACTCGTGGGTGCGGCACACATCCTGGCGGCAACCAGGAAGCAGTGGCAGGGCACCCTGGTCCTGGTTGGCCAGCCGCTGGAAGAAGTCGGCGCCGGAGCCCGGGCAATGTTGGAAGACGGCCTTTTCACGAAGTTCCCCCGCCCGGATTACGCCCTGGCGCTCCATGTGACCCCGTCGCTGGCCGCAGGAACGGTAGGACTGCGGGAAGGCCTTTTCTGGGCCGGTTGCGCGTCCCTCGATATCGTCATTCGTGGTATCGGAGGACACGGCTCGAGGCCCCATGAAACAAAAGACCCGATCGTCCTCGCCGCGGAAACGATTCTGCTGCTGCAAACCATCGTCAGCAGGGAAATCAGCCCTCTCGAACCGGCCGTCCTGACAGTCGGTTCGATTCATGGCGGGACAAAGAGCAATATCATCCCCGAAGAAGTGGTTCTCCAGGTCAACTACCGCTACTTCACCGACGCAACCGCCCGGCGCCTCCGCGAGGCCATCGAGCGGACAGTTCGGGGTATCGCCATGGCAGCCGGAATTCCGGAAGACCGCCTGCCGATTCTCTTCGACCAGTACACCGGGCCGCCCATCAACAACGACCCGGAACTGGCCCGACGCATGTTCTCGGCGTTCGGCAGCGCCCTCGGCACGGAAAACGTTATCCATACAGAAAAGTACACCTTCAGTGACGATTTCTCCCAGTTCGGCAATCAACAGCCGAAAATCCCCCTTTGTTATTTCCTGCTCGGCACTGCGGAGAAGCCGAAGGATGACAAAGACATCGCAACAGCCACTGCCCCCCCCGGAATTCATAATCCGTGCTTTGCCCCGGCCCCGGAACCGAGCATCCAGACAGGCGTCAGAGCACTGGTTGCCGCCGTACTCGAAATCCTGCCGCGATAGCCAGGCAATCGCCTCCCTACTCCCGACAAAGGCAATTCCTGAGAGTTTCCCCAAGAATACCTACATATACAGTTTTTTGTTGACAGAATTGCCCTCTACAATTAAAAGTATCGGTTGGAAAAATCGTCACTTCACATTTCCGCTCCGTTTTTGCACTCCACCATGGGCAACCTGTCTCGACAGCCTGCACTCCAGCACACGCCATCATCGGAAGCATCGACAAAACGTCGCTCTGGAGTCGTATGGGTGGAGGAATTCAAGAAGGTTTTTTTCTGCTATCAGGCAGAATTAATTTCATGCAGTAGTACAATCTTTATTGAATGGGAGGATGTAACAATGTCGAATGATTCTGGACAGCAGGGAGGCAATTTGAACGAATTTATCAGTGAAACACGCGAACGCTTCGCCAAAGCAGGCACCGTCGAGGTAAGCGACCTGGATGGCGATCATGCTGTTTTTGCCGACATGGGCGAAAACGTCACCAGAAACGAAGTGGCTATTTGTGACACCACCGCCAACCCCGCTCCGCTGGGTCTGTGCGCCTTCGGTCTTACCACGGTTCTTCTGAACCTGCACAACGCAGGGTTCTTCCCGCTGGATGCTATGATTCTTGCCATGGGGATCTTTTACGGCGGTATTGCCCAGGTGATCGTCGGTATCATGGAATGGAAAAAGAAAAACACCTTCGCCACCACGGCCTTCACTTCTTACGGCCTCTTCTGGTTGACCCTCGTGGGACTCATCGTGATGCCGAAACTAGGACTGGCCGAAAAACCGACCGAGATCGCCATGGCCGCATACCTGGGAATATGGGGTCTCTTTACTTTGATCCTTTTCATCGGCACCTTCCGTCTCAATCGCGCGCTGCAGGTTGTATTCGGCCTGCTGGCCCTTCTTTTCTTCCTCCTGGCCTATAAAGACGCAACCGGCGCACCCATCGGAACCTTTATCGGCTATGAAGGCATCCTGACCGGCCTCTCCGCCATCTACACCGGCCTGGCCCAGGTGCTCAACGAGGTATACGGCAAGACCCTTCTGCCGCTCGGACCGTACAAAAAATAACGAACCTCGATACCCAATCGAGACGTAACAGAAAGAAAAAGGGGTATGGATATTCATGCCCCTTTTTCTGTTCTCGCCACTCTCCTTTCCCGTTGTTCATCCGCAGCCCCCGTTTCCCCCTTTTTCGGTCAACTTTTTCTTTTGTTAATGGAACGGCTTGTGGTAGAGTCCGCACAGAACTTTCTATCCAACCAATGTGCGGTTTTTGCCGGTCGGATTACCCACATGACCTTTGCGATTTTCGGGCGGCACGCCATGCCCTTGAAGCTTGGATCTTCACCCGTTTTGCTGTGCAGCAGATGAACCGGCGCAACACCTCCCCGTTTGCGCGGATCATACAACAACCAGAAAAGGAGATTCACCATGGCTGACAAGAAGGTTACCGTTCTGGCAAAGTTCAAGGCAAAAGAAGGCATGGAAGAAAAGGTACGACAGGAAATCATGGTCTGCGTTGAGCCGACCCGCGCCGAAGCCGGTTGCATCAATTATGACCTCCATCAATCCGCGGATGACAAGCGAGTCTTCATGCTGTATGAAAACTGGGTCAGCAAGAAGCTATTGGACGAGCACCTGCAGATGCCCTACCTGAAAAAACTTGCGGCAGTAGCCGCAGAGATTTGCTCGGAGCCCCTTGAAATAACCCTTTGGGAAATGATTAGCGAACCGGAATAACCGCGGCAATAAAGAGACAACGGGGGTGCCGGAAGTGTCGACAGCAAGCACCGCTACGGCCCCCTCCTCTGCCGTCTCCTCGTGCAGACGTACCACGAACCAGCCCCCACACAGCCCAAAAACCGGCTTTTTCCACTTTTTCCGCAGCACACAGCCACCTGGTCAATGATACTGCTTGCCTGCGTTCAGTCCGCTGCGGTATACTTTTTTCCTGCACCACCACTCTCCCGCCAGCAACAGGACGGCCCTCTCCATGAAACTCAATACCAAACTGGTGATGATAATGCTTTCGCTGCTGATCATCGCCATGTGCATCCTTTTCGGTCTGAACCAGTACAGCCAAAACGAACTGGTGAATGAGATCCAGGAAAGTTCCACCGAGGTATCGAAGGCAATTCAACTCAGCATCGCCGACCTGACCTCCGGCAGCGAGTATTCCTCGAAACTGCAGGAATATCTGAAAGATGCCAAACGGAAAGGGATCAAAGAGATCAGCATCATCAGTAACGAGGGAGAAATTATTGACTCTTCCGATCCGGACAAAGTCGGCAAACGGCGTGACATCAAAAAGCTCGGCAAGGGACTGAAAGCATCACACCCTTCCTCCGGAAAAAAAACCGAGGAAAGCGATTCGTCCCGACCGTACGACCTGGTGGTTCCGGTCATTGTTGGCGATGAGCAGCTCGGTTATGTGCATATCAACCTGCTCTTGGACAATATCCGCACCATCCAGCACAATAATTTCATGAACCGACTTGCCGCGACTTTCATTGTCTTCATGTTCGGAATCGCCCTTACCATCTTCCTCGCCCGACGATACACCAAACCGATTCAGCGGATTGTCGAGAGCGTAAACAGGGTAGCAGCCGGTGACCTGACAGAAAGCCTGCCGGTGGTATCGGGCGACGAGATCGGTACCCTGTCGGCAAACTTCAACGAGATGGTTCAGAAACTGCGTGAACGGGAACAGCTGGAAAAAAGGCTCTATGAAGCGGAGCATCTTTCCAAAGTAGGGCAACTGGCAGCCGGAATCGCCCACGAAATACGCAATCCGCTCAACTATATCAGTCTGGCCGTCGATCACCTGAAAGAGGATATGAGCCACACCTGTCCCGACTCAGCGGCAGAGTCGATAGACCTTTTGGACAAGATCAAGGAAGAAGTGCGCCGGGTGAACTATATGGTGCTCAATTTCATGAGTTACGGCAGACCGCTCAAGCTGAGGATCAGCACCATATGCTATGCTGAACTGTTAGAGAAAGCACGTCACCTGCTGCAGGACCGCTTGACGGAAAAGAAAATAGCGCTTGTTGCCGACATTCCTGCCGAACTGCCCGCCATGGAGGCGGATCCGGAGCTGCTGCGAACCTGCCTGGTCAATATCATCTCCAACGCCGCCCAGGCCATGCCGGATGGCGGGAAAATTACCCTCGGCGCCCGATTTGATGCCGTTGATTCGGTATTTCGCCTCTCCTTCGCCGATGAAGGAATCGGAATCAGGCCGGAAGACCTACCAAAAATCCTGCAACCATACTTCACCACCAAGGAAGCGGGAATCGGCCTCGGTTTGGCCATAACCGAAAGAATCGTCAAGGAACATGGCGGAAAAATGGTGGTGGCAAGCACTTTTGGCAAGGGAACGGTTTTCACCATTGAACTGCCGGCCCAACGGAAGGAGCAGGAAGTATGAAAGGGGCCATTCTCATCGTTGACGATGAAAAGGGACAGCGCGAGATTCTCGATATCATCCTGAAAAAGGAAGGCTATCAGGTTACGGCTGTTGCCGGTGCCCGTGAAGCACTGGAACGTCTCGAAGGGGATGAGTACGACATCATCCTCACCGACCTGAAAATGCAGGGAATCTCGGGCATGGATCTTTTGCAACAGGTACTTGACGAAAACCCGCAGCAGTGCATCATTATAATGACGGCACACGGTACCATCGACTCGGCCGTAGAGGCAATGAAGAAGGGCGCCTTTGACTATCTGGAAAAACCCCTGGAAAGGGAAACGCTGCTCCTGACGCTACGGAGAGCCTTCGAACGCCTTGACCTGCTCCGGGAAAACCGCAGGCTGCAGAAACAGCTGGAGGAAAGCCAAGGGGTTCCAACGATCATCGGCACCCACCCGAAGATGAAAGAAGTCTACCGGATCGTCAACAAGATCGCTGACACCTCATCCACAATAGTCATTTTCGGCGAATCGGGGACCGGCAAGGAACTGGTTGCGCACGCCATTCACAACGGCAGTTCCCGCAAGGACAAGCCATTTCTGGCCATCAACTGCGCCGCAATTCCGGAAGCCCTGATCGAAAGCGAGCTGTTCGGACATGAAAAAGGATCCTTTACCGGGGCAAGCTCCCGGGAAATAGGTCTCTTCGAAGCAGCGAACAGCGGAACTATCTTTCTCGACGAAATCGGCGAAATGAATGGCGCCATGCAGGCAAAACTGCTGCGGGCCATCCAGGAGCGGGAAATTCGTCGCGTCGGCGGCAAAGTCAGCATTCCGGTTGATGTGCGGATCATCTCGGCCACCAACAAAGACCTGGAACAGGAAATCCGGAAAGGTAACTTCCGGGAAGATCTCTATTACCGTTTGAACGTCATCCGTATCAACCTGCCGCCCCTCAGGGAAAGGGGAAGCGATATCATCACCCTGGCTGAATTCTTTGTCAGGAAGTACGCTGCTGCCGACGGCATCCCGCTGCAGGGAATTTCAAAAGCGGCCATGAAGCTCCTCATGGACTATTCCTGGCCTGGAAACGTGCGACAGTTGGAATCAGTCATCGAACGCGGCGTCCTCATGACCGAAAGCGACTTCATCCAACCTGAGGACCTGCCGGTGGAGATTCACCGTGAAAGAATGCCGGGCAGCTGTCTTGGCATTGACTTACCCGCGGAAGGAATATGTTTCGAGGACCTGGAACGGGACCTCATAATCAAGGCCATGCAAAGGAGCGGCTGGATCATCGGCAAGGCAGCGCCGTTGCTGGGGATGACATACAAGACCCTGCAGTACCGGCTGGAAAAATTCGCCATCGAAAAACCGGGGAAAAAAGTTGACGCACCTTGAATCCAACGACTAGCAACTGCTGTCAGCTGCCGAAGCTCTTCCCCGCAACCCTTTCCGGTTTCACGTTCTTCGCCGATTGACGAAGAAAAGGAGACGATTTCATGGATCTCTCGAAAAATCTTCACCGGTTTACCGTTGTCCCTTCCTTGCCGAGGAAACTTTCCGGTCTGCATACCATTGCCTATAATCTCTGGTGGACCTGGGAACCGCAGGCAATAGAACTTTTCCGGAGAATTGACCTGGATCTATGGCGGGAAACCCATCACAATCCGGTTAAAATGCTGGGAGAACTGCAGCAATCACGGCTTGAGGAACTTTTGGTGGATGACGGCTTCATGGCTCATCTGCACCGGGTTGAAGAAATGCTCCGGGAGTATATGGAAGGGAAAACCTGGTATAGCAAGGCTCGTAGCGCAACGAACCCCCTCCACATAGCTTATTTTTCCATGGAATTCGGCCTCCATGAATCGATCCCGATTTATTCCGGCGGCCTGGGGGTGCTTTCCGGTGACCACCTGAAATCAGCCAGCGACCTGGGAATCCCGCTGATCGGAATCGGACTGCTCTATCGCCAGGGGTATTTTCGCCAGTATCTGAACATCGAAGGCTGGCAACAGGAGATATATCCCGAAAACGATTTTTACAATATGCCGATCCGCCTGGTAAAGGACACCGACGGCAAGCCTCTCACTGTCAGCCTGGATATCGGCGAACATATCGTAAAATCACGTATCTGGTATGTCCAGGTCGGCCGGGTGCCCCTCTACCTGCTCGACACCAGCCTTGAGGAAAACTCCCGGGAAGACCGAAAAATTACCGCCCTGCTGTACGGCGGTAACCAGGAAATGCGTATCAAGCAGGAAATTCTGCTGGGAATCGGCGGCCTGCGAGCCCTGAAGACGCTCGGCATTGAACCCGAGGTCTGTCACATGAATGAAGGACATGCGGCATTTCTCGCCCTCGAGCGGATCAGAGTACTGATGAAAGAGCAGAACCTGAGCTTCAAAGAGGCGCGGGAACTGACCATCGCCGGTACCGTCTTTACCACGCACACACCGGTTCCGGCAGGCATCGACCACTTTGACCCGGCACTGGTGGATAGCCACCTGGGACGCTTCTACCACGAACTCGGCCTGAACCGGGACGAGTTCCTTGCCCTGGGAAGACAAAACCCGAAGAACCATCACGAGACATTCTGCATGGCGGTCCTGGCCCTTCGGCTGGCGGGACACTACAACGGTGTCAGCAAGCTTCATGGCCAGGTCTCCCGGAAAATGTGGAAGAACATCTGGCCGGAACTCCCCGAGGAGCATCTGCCCCTGACCTCCATCACCAACGGCGTCCATACCCGGTCCTGGCTCTCCCACGATATCTCCAGCCTGCTTATCCGGTACCTCGGCACCCGCTGGCTGGACGACCCCACCGACTACGATATCTGGAAGAAAATCCACCTGGTGCCGGACGCCGAACTGTGGCGCACCCACGAACGCTGTCGCGAGCGACTCGTGACCTTTGCCCGGAAGCGGATTAAAGAGCACCTCCGCCATGTGGGGGCAACAGCAAAGGAAATAGTGGCAGCGGACGAGGCCCTGGATCCGGAAATTCTAACCATCGGGTTCGCCCGGCGATTTGCCACCTACAAGCGGGGAACGCTGCTGCTCCGCGACCTGGACCGGCTTGACCGGATACTGAACCACCCTACACGTCCGGTACAGATCATTTTCGCCGGCAAGGCCCATCCAGCTGATTTCGAAGGAAAGGAATTGATCCGCCAGATCCAGCAGGTTTCCCTCCATGATCGATTCCGCAACCGTATCGCCTTTATCGAGGATTATGATCTTGCCGTGGCCCGGAAAATGGTACAGGGCGTCGATGTTTGGCTCAACACGCCACGCCGCCCCCTTGAGGCGAGCGGAACCAGCGGCATGAAGGTGGCTTTCAACGGCGGACTGAACATGAGCGTGCTGGACGGGTGGTGGCCGGAAGGATACCGCGGCGACAATGGCTGGGCGATCGGCAAGGGCGAAGTCTACGAAGACATCGAATGCCAGAACGAGGTTGAGAGCAGGGCCATGTATGATCTTCTTGAAAAAGAGGTGGTACCGCTCTTCTATGACCGGGGACCCGATAGCATACCCCGCGGCTGGCTGGCATGCATGAAAGCCTCCATAGAAACGCTCTGCCCGATCTTCAGCACCGAACGAATGGTGCAGGAATATACCGACAGATTCTACCTCCCCTCGTTCAAGCAGTGGAACGAGTTCCACGAAAAGGGCCAGGCACTGGCACGCGACTTCGCCCTCTGGAAGGAAAAGATGCGCCGTCTCTGGCACAAGGTACGCGTCGAAGGCATCGAGGCATCGGCTACTGGCGAAATTCCTGTCAGGAGCCGGCTGCAGGTGCAGGCCCGGATCGGTATGGGGGAAATTCCGCTGGAAGAACTGTCGGTAAAAGTCTACGTCGGCATTCTCAACTCCCAGGACGAAATTGTCGATGGAGAACTGGCGCCACTTCATGCCGTCGAACAGGTAGGAACCGATCTGCACCGATTCAGCGGCGAAATAGAATGTCGCGTCTGCGGCAGGCAGGCCTTCGTCATCCAGGTCATGCCGAAGCATCCCCGCTTAGGTCCGGTGTACGAACCGGGGCTTATCCTCTGGGTCTAGTGCCCCGACAGACAGGCGGGACGGGATAAAACCGGGAATCCCTTCCGGCATAATAGATGGTCTGCCATCCTGATCCTGCTGTCTTTCCATGGTACCTGGCCCCCACAAAATCAGTCTCCAATCCCTGCCGTTTCTTCCCGCAGGAAGCTACAGAGCAAGATTTACTTTTCCTGCCTGATTCCCGCTTGTCCGGGCTTAGGACTTGAAATATTCCGGAAAAACGGGTACAGTCTGCCGTTGTTAAAAAAATTCGAACCAATGAGAATCCCAATGAAATCTTTGTTTTTTGTCCTGTTGCTGGTGGGCACCCTGACATCCTGTACCACCATGGTGCCGCGTAAATATGTCCCCCCCCCGATCACCAATGAAACCTTCGACGATCCGGCCAAGCTGGTATCAATTCCGTTGCCGGTCATCGCCTCCAGCCCCAATGAAGGGGTAACCCTCGGTGCCCTTGGCGCCTTCCTGCTGCATAACGCCAAGGACGAAGTCAGTACTCTTACGGCTGCCCAGGTTAACTACAACAACAATTTCGGCGCAACTTTCTCGCTCTATAGCGCCTTTTTTCCGTCACCTCAGACCAACTGGGAATTCAACCTTTCCAAATCGACAAATGTTAACCAGGATTACGAATTCAAGATCCGCGACAAGCGGCTGATGGACGAGAAACTTGAATTTTTTGTCTTTCCCTATATCTTTACCGACGGCTCGGCGCGATTTTTCGGCTTCCAGTCGGACAGCCGTTCGGAAAACGAAACCAACTACGCCGACGAAGAATTCGGCCTGACCGTAATGGTAGGATACGACATTACGGAACACCTGCAGATTCAGTTCGGGGAACGCATCAGAAAGGTAAATGTCGGCAGGGGAGCAATCGACGCCCTGCCCTTCATTCGCGACCGCTACAACGATTTGATGGTTCCCGGAATCAACGGCTTCACCGCCCATGCCCAGAAACTGGCGCTCATCTATAGCACGCTGGACTCTCGGGACATGCCGACAGAGGGCATCTACCTGAAAGCGTCCATCGAGAGCAGCCTGAAGGCTCTCGGCAGCAGCTGTGACTACCGGCACTACGAAGCCGAAGCAAAAGGCTATCTGCCCCTGGACGAAGCCCGCTACATAACCGTGGGCCGCCTGGTCTACAACCAGACCCTCGGCAACCGGGTTCCGTTCCTCGAACGGAGTATCCTCGGTGGCGAGAATTCGCTGCGCGGCTACGGCCGCAACCGCTTCATCGACAGCAGTTATTTCCTGCTCAACCTCGAAGAGCGGATTCGCCTGTTCCGCTGGAGCGTCTTCAATGTAAACACTGACTGGGAACTTGCCCCGTTCATCGACTTGGGCGCGGTAATGGAGTCCCTTGACGACATATCCACCCGCAACTTTGAATTCAACCCCGGAATCGGATTTCGGGCAGTGGTCAGGCCCAATATTGTCGGTCGTGTGGATATCGGTTTCGGCAATGACGGACCAGCGGTCTTTGTCGGCTTGGGGTACCCCTTCTAATCGGGAATGAATCGATAAGGGGGAATGAATCGGCAAGGGCGGGATTGAACCTGCTCCGGCAGAAAAACCATGCACATAAAAAACGGCAGTTGAAGGCGATCTTCAACTGCCGTTTTCAGTTTTTCGTTGTTTGAAATGCCAGATCAGGCAATCAGGCCGCTAGAGTAGGGCCTTCCGCACAGTTTCGACCTCTGGCCTTGGCCCGGTAAAGTGCATTGTCGGCCGCCCGAATAAGATCTTCCACCGTAGCCACCTCGGCCGACGGATAGACAGCAACACCAAGGCTGGCGGATATCCGCACTTTCTCCAGTTTACCCGAAAACGCTATTTGCGCTAACGCCTTCCGGACACGCTCGGCAACCACCATGGCATCTGACAGGGAAGCTTCGGGAAGGACAGCGACAAACTCGTCCCCGCCAAAACGGACCGGCGTATCATAGCCTCGCAATTGCTCGCGGAAGACGGCGGCCGCGTGTGCCAGCACCGTGTCACCCTCCTGGTGGCCGAATTTGTCGTTGATATCCTTGAAGTGGTCAATATCAAGAATCAGAAAGGAAAGGGAGCTACCGGTACGCTTTGTCCGGGGATATTCCCGCTCCAGAATATCCATCAGGTAACGGCGATTGTACAGTCCCGTCAGGTGATCGGTATGGGAAATCTCCAGCAGCAGTTCATTTGCCCGCAGCAGTTCATCCTGGAGCCTCTTTATCTTCAGGTGAATCTTCACCCGTGCAACAAGCTCACTGGCATCGAACGGTTTGGTTATATAATCGCTGGCGCCCTGTTCCAGGCCCCGGACCTTGGAATCCATATCACCCTTGCCGGTAAGCAGCAGGATCGGGATGTCACGCAATTCCTCACGAGCGCGGACCATGGCCAGAAACCTGAAACCATCCAGGCGCGGCATCTCGACATCGCACACCACCAGATCAATTTTGCTACCGAGAAGGATCTTCAACCCTTCGAGACCATCTCCCGCCTCATGGTAGCAGGTAGCAATTGAATGGGTCTGCAGGGTTTCGATAATTTCCTTGCGGATCGTTATCGAATCCTCGATTACCAGGATATTTGTTTCCATCATGTACGTCGCACCGTAGCTTTTGGTGAAATAATCTCACACATTTGGTTCACTCACTCAGAGTATCGGCTCCTGGGCTCTCCGCTTCAGTTCCGCGATAGTGGCGGCGTAATCCCGGCTGCCGAACACGGCGCTGCCCGCCACGAAAACATCGGCCCCGGCGTGGGAAATGCGGTCGATATTGTCGATCTTCACACCGCCGTCAACCTCAAGTTCCGTTTCCAGCCCCAACCGGTCCAGCATGCCCCGCAGGCTCTGGATCTTCGGAATGCACGCATCAATGAAAGACTGGCCGCCGAAACCGGGATTGACCGTCATCAGCAAGACCAGGTCGAGATCGCCCAGTACATACTCCAGGGTAGAGAGTGAGGTGGCGGGATTCAGGGAAACGCCGGCCTTTTTGCCGAAAGACTTGATGAGCTGCAGAGCACGATGCAGGTGCACGGTCGCCTCGGCATGGATAACGATGATATCGGCGCCGGCCTTGGCAAAGTCAGGAATATACAGCTCGGGGTTCTCGATCATCAGGTGAACATCCAGGGGAAGGTTCGTAACCTTTCTGGCTGCCTCCACCACAAGCGGGCCGATAGTGATATTCGGCACGAAATGGCCATCCATCACGTCCACATGGATATAATCCGCCCCCCCCGCCTCGACGGCCCGGATCTCTTCGCCCAGCCGTGAAAAATCAGCCGAAAGGATAGATGGAGCAATTTTCTTCATACAACCTCCCCCGATAAACAGTTTTGCGTTCCTGGTTTTGAGTTTTGAATTGAACCCGCAGAAGGGTTCCCCAACACCTCGAGAACCATCTAATTGTACTGGATATGCAAGACACGCCGGATTTCAACGAAAAACCAAAAACTCGTAACCGCCTTTTTCTCAGCATATTTTCTTCAGTCGGACGGCACAGAAACCATCCATCCCGTAGCGGTGAGGCCAGCCGCGAAACATGCCGCGATCGGTACAGAGCGCCGCAAAGTGGGGAAACACCTGCCTTAGGTCTTCTACCACAAAATCCTGCCGTTCCGAAAGGAAAACATCTATCACCCCTTCATTTTCCTCCCGCGACGTGGAACAGGTGGAGTATACCAGCACACCGCCAATCTCCAGATGGTCCGCGGCATTGCGCAGGATCGAACCCTGCAGCTGAGCCAAACGGGACACATCAGCGGGGGTCAGGCGCCATTTTGCCTCCGGATTGCGACGAATAACCCCCAGCCCGGTGCAGGGAGCATCCACCAGAATTCGGTCGAACTTCTTTCCGGCCAACGCGGACAGTGGCCGGGAAGCATCGAGACGCATGGTCTCGACAATGGAAACACTCAGCCGCGCAGCGGTTTCTTCGATCCGCCGCAGCTTCCTGCCGTCCAGGTCACCGGCCAGCAGAGACCCTCGGTTCTCCATCAACTGGGCAAGATGGGTGGCCTTGCCGCCGGGTGCGGCACAGAGGTCGAGCACCCGGTTACCCGGTTGCGGATCAAGGAACAACGAGGCAAGCTGGGAAGACTCATCCTGGACGGTAAAGAAACCTTCCTGGAACCCGGCCAGGCTTGCCGGATAGACCGATGACAGGATATGCACCCCAACCGGGGAATAGTCAGTGGACCGTGCCACCACCCCTTCGGCCGCAAGACGCGCCAGAAAGTCCTCCCGGGATATTTTCAGGCTATTGACACGAATGGTCAGCGGCGGCGGCTCGACCATGGCAGCCGCCAGGCTCTCGGCCTCGGCAGGTCCCAACTGCTCGAGCCACTGCTCCACAAGCCAGCGTGGCTGGGAATAGCGGACCGCGAGAAAGGTCGCAGGATCGGCAGCCTGGTCAGGCCAGGGGATCGTATCCCGCTCTCGGTCCGCCCTGCGCAGCACGGCATTGACAAAACCGGACGCCCTTGGCGCAAAGACCTTGGCAAGCTTGACCGTCTCGTTCACCGCAGCGGAAACGGGAACCCGGTCAAGGAACAGTGCCTGGTATAGCCCGAGCCGCAGCAGCATCACCACTGCCCGCTCGAGCTTGGCCGTCTTGCGGTCGGAAAAGGAGTCAATGAGATGGTCGAGTGTTCCGCGCCGCCGCAGGACACCGAAAACCAGCTCCGTCAGCAGGCCCCGGTCGGGTCCCTGGATCATGCCGGACGACAACTCCCGGTCAAGCAGGATATCCGCATAGGAGTTTTCCTTTTCAATGCGCAACAGAATTTCAAAAGCGACTTGCCGGGGATTTTTCTTATTCACGTGGGGCTCCGTAGTCGGGGAAAATGGTCAGGGGAAAGGTCATAATAAGCGAGATGCGCCCCGGACCACTCGTTCACAGAGGGATCCGGGGCGCAACAGGGCAGGTTCTTCAACAGATACCGGTTCTGTCAGGGCCGGGGGCCGTACGCCATTGCCTCCAGCCTCCTGACCCGCTCTTCCATGGGGGGATGGGTGGAGAACAGCGAAGCAAGTCCGCCGCCGCGCAGGGGATTGACAATGAACATGTGGGCAGAAGCCGGGGTCGCCTCCTGCATCGGCAGCTGACGGTTGGCCGAATCCAGCTTCCGCAAAGCGTTCGCCAGGTACAGCGGGTTGCCTGAAACAGCAGCGCCACCCTTGTCCGCCTCGTACTCGCGCGAACGGGAGATCGCCATCTGGATCAACATAGCCGCCAACGGTGCGACAATAGCCATCACCAGCAGTCCGAGCATGCCACCGCCGTCGTCATCCCGGTCCCGACCGCCGCCGAAAATGGCGGCCCACTGCGCCATGTGCGCCAGGTAGGTAATAGCGCCGGCCACGGTCGCGGCAACGGTGGAAATCAGGATATCGCGATGCTTCACGTGGGAAAGCTCATGGGCCATGACCCCCATCAGCTCCTCGCGGCTGAGGATGCGCATGATACCGCTGGTGGCCGCCACCGCGGCATGTTCCGGGTTCCTGCCGGTGGCAAAAGCGTTCGGCGTCTCCGAAGGGATGATATACACCTTCGGCATCGGCAGACCGGCCTGCACCGCCAGTTGCCGGACGAGGCCGTAAAACTCCGGGCTCTCCGCCTCGGAAACCTCTTTCGCCCGGTACATGGCCAGGACGATCTTATCGGAAAACCAATACGAAACAAAATTCATCACCCCGGCAAAAATCAGGGCCATCAGCATACCGCTCTGTCCGCCGATCGCGCCGCCGGCCATCACCAGCAACACCGTCAGCAAGCCAAGTAAAAATGTCGTCTTCAGGGTATTCATCGTTGCACCTCACATACTTCTCGTAATCATGGCGAAGCTTTCTTGACACGCTTCATCGCCATTATAAGCATTGCCGAAAAAAACCGCAAGGTCGGCACTGAAGAAGTCTCATCATACACTATTCCCTGTCAACAACGAAATCTGGGCACGAAGGCAACAAAAAAGGATTAGCCAATCAAGCCTAATCCCTTTTTTCAAATCATTATTTTGCCGAACGCTCTACTCTCAGCATGTCTCATTTCAGAGGTGCTTACGTTACCTTGTCATTTTTACATTAGTTCCGATATAGGCAGGCAAGCCGTAACTGCGGAGAATAGTAACAGCTCTCTTTAGGCTAGCCTCATAGTTTTCTCTTGGCGGCTTTTCCATATTCTCTAAGGGATAAGTCTTGCTAAGCGTTGAAAACTTGGATTTACCCAGCTCATGAAATTGAAGAACCTGAACCTGTTGGGGTCGCGAATTGAATGCATCGGCAATGAAACGACCCGTTTGATGAATGTTCTCTTCGCTGTCGTTATGATTTGGTATGAGAGGGATACGAATTACTGTCTGTATACTTGATCTCCCCAACCGCTGAAGATTCTCCAAAACGGGCTGCAGATCGCAACCGGTATACTTGAGATGCTTTAGGGGGTCCATGTGCTTGATATCGGTTAGTATGAAATCAATATAGGGAAGTGCTTGTTCTACCAGGTCCCAGTTCACACCCAGCGCCGTTTCGACACAGGTATGCACCCCGGCTTTCCTGAAAGCTTTCAATAGTTCAACGGTAAATTGTCCCTGCATAAAGGGTTCTCCGCCACTTATGGTCACCCCACCGCCGGTCTCATTGAAAAATTCAACATCTTTGCAGACCTCACGGAGCACCTGCTCTACACTCATCTCCTTGCCACAGGATGTTAGAGCATCGGCTGGGCATGCCTCTGCGCATTTGAGACAACAGGTGCAGAGTTTACGGTCGATACTCTCGACCAATCCCCCTTCGCTCACACGAAAGATGTCTTTATTGTTGAGGGGGCAAACATCCAAACAGTAGCCGCACTTATCGACCCCGATACATCGTTGAGGGTAAACTCCGACTTCCGGGCATTGAAACCAGCTTTCCGGGTTACAACACCAGAGGCAATTCATTGTGCAACCTTTCAAGAACACCGTGGTCCTGGTACCAGGTCCATCGTGCACCGTATATCGTTGAAAATTGAAAACAATACCGCAAGATGCCGGGTCTAGTTCGGCACTGCCAGTTTTAGCAACTGCGTTATCTTCCATTGCCAGAATCTCCTGTATCATTTCGAATGTGCCGGTATCTGCACGAGACGATACCGGCATCCTGCGACCCACCCGGCACGTTGCACCAAAATGCAGGAACTCCTGAGTCTTTCAGTTTCCAAAAGCGTTTCGTCCAGCGTCAGCGACTGCCAAGTCCTGTTCGGAAGAACCGCCACTCACCCCAATTCCACCGACAATTCCACCCTTGTCAAGAACCGGCAACCCACCGGCAAATATGGTAATCCTGCCGAAATTGCAGGTATGCACGCCATAGAAAGGTTGACCAGGTTGGGAATATTTAGCCAGCTCACCCGTCGCCATAGTCGTGGCAACCGAAGTATAGGCTTTGTTCAGCGATAAAGTCTGGCTGATAAGCATGGCACCGTCCATACAGTGCTGTGCTATAAGATTCCCGCCACCATCCACAACGGCGACGCACATGGGAACACCTATCTCTTCTGACTTGTTCTGAGCCGCGGAGATCATACGCAGAGCTGTTTTCAGACTCATTGCCATGAGTTTTCTCCTGTCGATTATCAATTTTGAATATGCCGTAGATTTACTTTTGTTGTTCATTTACTGCGCGCCGGGCCGAATACTCGGCCCGGCGCATTTGATCACAAGATCAGAATTCAAGCTCGGTTCTTTCGAGGATGTCCCGCTGTACGCTGGGATCCAGTTCGGTAAAGAAGGCACTGTATCCGGCTACACGGACTATCAACCCCTTGTACTTTTCCGGCCGTGCCATTGCATCCTCAAGCACTGAACGGCTGATAACATTTATCTGGTTGTGCATTCCCTTGCGTTGAAAGTAGACCTTCATCATACCAATAAAGTTTTCATCACCCACTTCCCCGGTCAGGGTTGAAGGACTGAACTTCATGTTCAACAGGGTCCCATTCGAAGCAATGCCATGGTCAAGGGTGGAAACCGATTTGATTACCGCCGTAGGGCCTGAAATGTCATGCGAACCGCGGCTGGTATGCACCGGCGATACGCCATCGGCAATTGGCTCGCCGGCTTTGCGGCCGTCCGGAGTCGCCGCGGTAATGGCGCCAAAAGGCACATTTGCAGAGACAGGATACAATCCGGCCTGGAATTCTCCACCATGCGGGGTCTGACGACGTTCCAGGTATTTGCAATAAACCTTGGCGGCGTAGCGGGCCAGTTCATCGACCTCTTCGTCGTCGTTGCCGTAATGGGGCACCTTCGAGCTGTTAATCAGGGCATAAACGGGCTCGTAACTTTCCCAGTTCTTTTCCAGAGCATCAAGTAAATCGGCTCCGGAAATTTTGTTGTCTTCGAAAACCAGTTTTTTGATAGCACTCATACCGTCTGCAACGTTGGACACGCCGACCCCCTGCGGCCCAATATAGTTGTAGCGGGCCCCACCTGCTGTAACGTCCTTGCCTTTGTCAATGCAATCTTCGATCATAAGAGAAAGGTAAGGCAACGGCTTGCGGGTCTGGTGGGCGATATCCATGGCATTTTCCGCCATAACAAGACGATCAACCCAGTATTTCATCTGTTTTTCGTACGCATCCTTAACTTCGTCAAATGATTTGAAATCTGCCAGTGAACCGGTCTCGAGGCCCAGGGTCTTCCCAGCTCCGACGCAACCGCTGTAGAGAGGGCATTCTTCTGCACATCCTGTACATTTTCCATTGTTGATGGCCAGTTCCAGTACCTTGTTCATATTAAAAAATGCCGCATCGTGCCATCCGTACTCACGACCTTCACAATTGGGCTCCACGCAACCCAGTGGGCCGTAATCGCGTGCATGCTCTATCGTGTGGCCTCGATTGACCATGGCTGGAATAATGACCTCATCATTGAAAAAAGACGGCATCCCGAGCCCGATCTTTGCCACCTTGGTAACCTTTACCCACCATTCCTTCGGCGAGTTGGCATGCCAGCGGCTTGTCATCCACGGGGCATTTAAACGCACATGTGCCATTGCATCAACACACATAAAGGATAATTCGTTTGTTGCATCCTCGCCTTCGGCTGTCTGACCTCCGACAGTCAGCGAAGCCCCGCCCAGCTCGACGCCGCCGAACGCCTTTGTAGAACCCTCGTCCCGGATTTTCGTCAGTTCGCTGATTTTAATCCAAGCGCCTTCAATCAATTCCTGGATAAATGCCTTGGTCACACGGCCTTCTTCCATGTCTTTTTTGAAGAAGGGATACATATGCTGGTCAAAGCGACCCCAATGGATTGAATGACCATTGCCCTCGATCGTGACAGAAACGTTCGCAATCCACCACAGCTGCATAGCTTCCCAGAAAGACCGGGGTGGTTTTTCGGCAATCCAATCCAGGTTCTCAGCCATCTGCAACAGTTCTTTTTTCCGATCGCTGTCGGCGCTGAAAGCCATTTTCTTGGCCAGAGCTGAATAGCGGCGACAATAGGACATGATTCCATCCAGGCAAATAAGCTGTGCTTCATAAAATTCCTTTTTTGCAAGCTCATCAGGGAGGCATACGTCCAGCTCGGCGAGTTTTCTTTCCACCCAGTCCCTCAGGCCTTGCCACCCTTTTTCAAAAAGTAACTGGAAACGAATGCACGTGTGCCCCACACCACCGAAAAAGTAGTTGCCGAGCAAATAAATTGCCTTTCCGTAAGTCCCTTCACCTTTCAATGCCGTTGCCGGCATGATTACTTTTGCATAATCATGTACAGTATTGTCTTTCCAGTACTCCCGAAGATCGCGCAGCTGCTGCTTTGTTTCCTCAGTGATCATAAAACGGTCACCGGAACGCTTCTCAAATGGTTTGTTGTCCATTTCTTCAACCAGCCACTCATAGGAAAACTCCGGAAATATTGGGGCGCATCGTGGCGGAGCGGCCATATTTCCAGCAATAAGTTCATATTTGCCGATCTCTATCGGAATATTATTGAGAACATAAGAGAAGCATTCAGCGTTGCGAATAATAGTAGGCTTGTTTTTGTTCTCCTTCATTTTCTCGGTCCACAGTACGGCACGGTCCGCAGAGATGGACAACGGTGTTTCAATAAACTGTTTGCGCCAGGCGTTGATCCTCGGAAATGGCGACGGGTTCTCTTCAAGCCCTGAGCTACCAGTGCCATAGTCCTTGTCGTAGGGATCATATCCTTCCAGCACCACTTTCCCCAATTTTTTCGACTCTGCAGCTTGACTCATTTGCTACCTCCTTCTGCTGTTGAAGACGCCCATACATTCGGATACCGATCTAATTAATACTCTTCATTCCTAAGCATTATTTGACACGGCATCCCGCCTTTTCCAAAAACATCGTCACGATTTGAAGCTATCCTTGCTGCTTCTCATGCCTGGAGGATCTGCTGCCGCTGCTACATCCGGAAAGCTTTTCGAAAAAAAATTTAAACAACTAATTACTTACTTAATGCAAATCCTACAAACTAATTACTTGGTTGTCAAGAATCTTTTTTACCCTTACACATGGCCCTCTACCGGTAAGATACCTTCTATTTTTCTTTCAGCTTAATTCCACAACAGGTTTGTAATTATTTAAAAATGAGACAAAAACTGCGCAACATGGCATACTCAAACTACTTGATTAGTTTATTATCTGACCGTATTCTTATTTGAATGAATTGAGGCAGGATTTGCCGGAAGATACGAACTAGTTAAGGCTGAAGCTGCGAAAACTTTTCCCTTTGCCGCTCAAGTAGGTATTTGCGATTTATCAGGAAAGAGCAACATGTTAAGCGCGCCAGGAATAGCCTGTTGTTCTCCTTTCCAAGGATAACCCCATGCAGTACAAATTTGAAGATATTTACGATATTCCACAGATTCGCGAAATGTCACAAAGGTTTTCCGACCTCATGGGGATATCTTCGGCCATCATAGGCGTGGATGGCACCATCTGGGTGAAATGCAATTGGCAGGATATATGTGATAACTTTCACAGAAAACATCCTGCGACGTGCAGGAGATGTGAAGAGAGCGACACCTGTTTACCACCCAAATATCTCGAAAATAGCGACACCGTCATATATTGCTGTCAGAACGGACTTATGGAAGTTGCAGCTCCCATCAGAATCCAAGGTGAGCATGTCGCCAACCTCTATATGGGTCAGTTTCTGTTACAACCACCCGATATAGCTTTCTTCATGCAGCAAGCTCGTAATTTCGATTTTGACGAAACCGAATACATTCAAGCCCTTTTAAAAGTCCCGGTCTTTAACGAACACAAGGTCAAAGCCGTTACCGATTATTTTTCCAAACTTGCGGTTGTCCTCGGCGAAATGGGTCTCAGCCAGACCAGGCTGCTACAAGCAAATGAGCACCTTAGAAGTTCCGAGCAGCGCTATCGCCTCGTTGTCGAAAATGCCGAAGGCGCAATTATGGTGATCCAAAATGACACCATTGTTTTCACAAACAACAAAGTGATTGACGTCATCGGGGAAGGTAATAATATTTTCACCTTCATTCATCCTGAAGATAAAACCGCATTCAAAAGCTTTCTCGTTCGAACTTTCTACGGTACTTCCAGGAATCCCTTGGAGAGTACGCGCATCATGATCGACTCGACGAGGACAAAATGGGTACAAACCAACGCCGTTGCAATGGAGTGGCAGGGAGAGCGGGCGCTACTGTTATATATGAGTGACGTAACCTCCCGGAAAGAAGCAGAACAGGCGGTAAGAAAAGCACAGCATGAATTGGTTAATGCCCAGAAAATGGAAGCAATCGCCAATCTTGCTACAGGAGTGGCCCACGATTTTAACAACTTTGCACAGATCATCGGCACCAATGTGGAACTACTGCTTGCAAACGAAAGTAAAAGCAGCCCCATTTATTGCAAACTGAAGGAAATCGAATTAGCGGTAATCAAAACCAGCGAGTTGACCCAACGACTCCTGATGTTCCGCGATGCGCAGGAATGCCCGCGTCAATCCGTAGACATCAACCAACTCATTGAACAGGTGATCCACTCTCTGAAAGCCCTGCTTCCTTCGACCATTGAACTCAATCTAGACCTGAATGCCGAAAGCAGAGTAAAAAATGGCGAACCGGTACAACTCTTCCAAATCTTCATGAACCTGATTCTCAATGCTAAAGACGCCATGCCCGACGGCGGAGAGATCTTCATTGAAACTCAGGATTTTATTGCTACCAGCAGTGATATGGATCAGAATCCCAACATTCAGCCAGGCCGGTATTTGCGCGTTCGTGTACTGGACGAAGGACATGGCCTGTCCAATGAGGACCTGATACACCTTTTCGAACCCTTTTACACCAGTAAACAACCAGAACAGGGAACCGGCCTAGGTTTAACGACCGTCTATAACTTTGTAAAAAACCACTCAGGTCACATCACCTGTGGTAACGAAGCCGGGAAAGGCGCATGCTTTACCGTTATGCTTCCGGCCACCCAGATCACCAATCAACTGATCAGACTTCCTATTGGAGGATACGAAACCCTACTGCTCGTCGATGACGACCCCTATATTCTCCACCGCGGGAAAGAATATCTGCACAGTTATGGTTATACTGTTCTAGAAGCACTCTCAGGAGAAGAAGCCTACGAAATTTATTGTCAAAACCAGGACGCCATTAAAGTTGTTATCATGGATCTAATCATGCCAGGCATGGGCGGTGAAAAATGTATTGAAGAATTGCTACAAATCGATCCATTTATTAACATTCTTGTTGCTAGTGCCTATTTGACCGACGATTTCATCCGGAATCAAGATATCAAGGCAAAAATCAAAGGCTTTGTTGCGAAGCCTTATATCAAAGGACGTCTTTTGCATGCAATACGTAACGCTATCGACTCCAATCCAAATGAGCCAAAAGAAGATTGTCCAAAGATCCCGTAAAAAGCTTGACCTAAACAGAATTTAAACGTCTTGACTTTAACCAATTAAGTCGTTACTTTTATCATATAGTGTGAGTTTCTTTAGTTGCTAGAGGGTGCTGGCAAAACGAACCGGCTTCCCCCAACAGTGTTTATTTTTATATAAATGCTTACATGTTACAGAAAGGACACTGTCATGGAATATTCTGTCGGAGCATTTATCAAAAAAAGGCGGGAAGAACTGAAAATGACTCAAACAGAGCTAGGTAAAGCGCTCGGATATCGTTACGGAAATTTCATCGGTTATCTTGAAAACGGCAAAGCCGTATTTCCCGTTGAAAAATGGGAAGAATACGCGCAAGTGCTCAATACTCCCAAACATGAATTTCTAAAAATCATATTCCAGGAAAAATATCCGAGCATGATGGACTACTTAGATTTTCATCCTGCGCAAAAAAGCATGGAAATGTCACCACCCAAAAGTATGTCGACAAGTGACAAATGACAAAGGCAATGCTTTTTCGTTTCAAATTACGAGGGACAAGTAAAAGCAAGAGGCTTAACAGATAAGAACAGAAAAGGACTTTAAAATAGACAGGACTTTATATAATAGTGGGACTTTTCATTGAGAAAAGTCCCACTTTTGGATTATGGCTCCCCAGCGTGGACAAAACTTGGCGCTTCGAAGATAATATTCCCTGTGACGATTCAATAAGCAACGGCGCTACCCTCTGCCATCGGTAATCGCTCAACGGGATTCAAACTGCCCGCCCCTGGTCTTCACGAATAATCTTGCGCAAAGTCTCTTCAAGACTGCCTGAATCTTTCGAGAGATACTCTTGCAAAGCATCATTAATCGAGGGATGGTGTAATGATTTCTGTCAACACATCGCTACATCGAAGCAGACAGGGAAAAACAACCAAAGCTTATCCAAAAGATTAATTGGGTGAAGTTTTCAACAGCAGATTTTTTCAATTCATTTACGGCAAACCGCTCATCCGAAAAACCGCATTGAAAACCCGCCGTCCTTTGCTGTACCCAAGCAAACCGAAGAAGGCATTGCCCCATCCCCCATGCGAGACAAAATCTGCGCCGAGAGTTGCGGCAGAAGCGTACCGTGCATAATATGCTCGATGTTGCGGGCCCCGGTTTCCACCTCGGTGCAGCGGGCCGCCAACCGCTCCACGACCCCCCTGGAATACGACAGTCGCATTTTGTTGTTTTCCTGCAACCGGGCGGCAAGTTTTTCCAAGCGGAGGGTAACGATCTGTTTCATGAAGGACGATTCGAGCAGGTAGTAGGGAACGATAGTCATGCGAGCCAAGAGCGCCGGTTTAAAATGGCGTGAAAGAATCGGTCTGACAGCCGCCGCCAGGTCTTGTGGCTCGGGTCGATCGGTCCCGCTGCATAATTGACTGATGATATCGGAGGCGAGATTGCTGGTAAGGAACAGGACGGTATTTTTGAAATCGATATCGCGCCCTTCACCGTCAGACAGCGTTCCCTTGTCGAACACCTGGTAGAAGAGATTGACCACGTCGAGGTGGGCCTTTTCCACCTCGTCCATGAGGACCACGGAATAAGGCTGGCGGCGTACCGCTTCGGTCAACACGCCGCCTTCGCCGAAACCCACGTAACCGGGCGGCGAGCCGATCAAGCGGCTCACGGTGTGCGCCTCCTGGAACTCACTCATATTTATCGTGGTGAGAAAGCGGTCACCGCCAAACAGCAGGTCAGCCACCGCCAGGGCGGTTTCGGTCTTGCCGACACCGGAGGGACCGACCAGCAGGAAAATCCCCTGGGGTCGGCAGGGGTCATTCAAACCGGTCCTGGCGGCACGGACAGCCTGACATATTATATGAAGTGCTTCGTCCTGGCCCTTGATTCTGCCACGCAGATCATTCTCCAACTGCATGACGTTGCGCGCCTGGTCCCGCAGCACCCTGCCAAGCGGGATACCGGTCCAATCGGACACCACCTTGGCCACCACATCGGGATCCACCTCGATCCGGAGCAGCGGAGCTTCGCCTTGCAACCGGTTCAGTGCGTCAGTCACATGGGCAATCTCTTTCCTGATTTCCATCTGCGGCTCTTCTGTTTCATCCTCCGCGAGCATGGCACCCAGCTTACGGCGAAGCGCCACCAGTCGATGGGCAAGTTCCTGCTCCTTTTTCCAGCGCCCGGTTATTTCCGACAGCTCACTTCGCAGGGCAGTCAGGCGTTCCTCCAGCACTAGACAGCGATATTCTTCGATTTCATGTCCGTGCAACCGGTCCCGCTCCAGAGCTTTCTGCTCCCGCTCCAGTGCCTGGATAGCCCGTTCTTTATCTTCCACCAGCGAGGGTTTTGCCGTAAGGAGAATCTTCACCCGCGCCGTACTGGTGTCCAGGAGATCGACCGCCTTGTCTGGCAACTGCCGGCCCGAGATGTAGCGGCCGGAAAGCTCGGCCGCGGCGACAATGGCATCGTCCCGCACCGTCACCCCGTGGGCCGTTTCGTATTTTTCCTTCAGCCCGCGCAAGATCAGCGCCGCTGTTTCCACTGACGGCTCATCCAGCTTTACCGGTTGAAAACGGCGAGCCAGAGCAGCATCTTTCTCAAAATATTTCTTATACTCCGACCAGGTAGTAGCGGCAATAGTGCGCAACTCGCCCCGGGCCAGGGCCGGCTTGAGCAGGTTGGCCGCGTCACCGCCACCGGCCTGGGCACCGGCGCCGATCATGGTGTGGGCCTCGTCGATGAACAGGATGATCGGCTTTGGCGAGGCCTTGATCTCGGCTATCACCGACTTCAGACGATTCTCAAACTCACCCTTGACCCCTGCCCCTGCCTGAAGCAACCCCATATCGAGACCGAGCACTGACACCTCGCGAAGGAAATCGGGCAGATCTCCCTCTACGATACGCAGGGCAAGCCCTTCGACAACAGCCGTCTTGCCAACTCCCGCCTCGCCGACCACAATGGGATTGTTTTTCCGCCGCCTGGCGAGGATATCGATCATTTGCGCTATTTCCCGGTCTCTGCCGAATACCGGATCGATCTCTCCGTTCCTCGCCTTGTCGGTGAAATCGGTGCAGAAACGGCTGAGGGCGGTGGTTCCGGCCGGTGTCGCGTCATCCCGTATCGGCTTTTCTTCAGGCAATGAATCTTCCAGCGACCCCTGCACGATACCACCGAACTGCTTCAGCAGGGCGTCCCTGCCAATGGCGCGAAGCGTATCGACATAAGCCCCTTCAGCCAACTGGAGCGGCTTTGCCAGCAGCGCCGCCAGCAAAGCCCCGGACCTGATCTGCCGCTGCGACAGATCGATGGAGGAAATGAGCCAGGCATCCTGGCACCATTGAATGAGAAGCGGGGAGAAAACCGGTTTGCCGGAGTTTCCCGAAGCGAACCCCTCGATGGTCGATTCAATCGCTCGCTGCACAACCGACGGATCGATGTCGAAATGTCGCAGAATCGGCTGCAGATCGCCCAGCGGTTCCTCCAGCAATCTGATGAACAGATGTTCCACCGTTACCTCGTAATGGGTCCGGGAGACGCACAGACCGGCCGCCCCTTCCAGGGCGCGGGTGCAGGCAGGGTTCAGACGGGACAGCAGGTTTTTTATGTCGACACTCAACATATGTAATCCTTTCTTTCGGGGGGGATCGAAGAACTTCAGGAGAGAAACACTCCGCACAGGACTCGTTTCATTTGTATCAGGCCATATTTTGCACCATCCGAGCTTCCGCAACGGTAATTTCAGGGGGAATCGGCAGAATTGCTCGCCAGACTATGGCGATTTTCATCGAATCAGGCTCGACAATCACAGTATCAAGCTTCGCGGCAACGGATGCGGTTTTGCCGCTTTCAAAACGGACGTTCAGAACCAGTTTATCAACCGGCAGGGTAAACCGGAGAGTCCCTCCAGGCGTCAAGTTGGTGAGCGTTATTTCCTCTCCGCCTGCAAGATGTGGTGTCTGCATATCCTGGTTTGCCCCGTTCCAGTACGCCATGTCGAAATTCTCTGGGAAGTCAGGCCAGCGTGTTTCGAGCCAGGCGTCGTCATAGGTTCCGGCCAGTTGCAGTCGCTGCTTCCATGCCTTGGCAATGACGCCGAAACCCTGGGGAGGTGGGTTTTCACCAAACGCGATACCCGGATTCTCCGGAGCATCGATTTGCGGCGCCTGAATCCTTTTGAGCTTTTTCGCTTTCAGATACCACGCTTCGGTGAAGCCGATGCCAAGGGGGTTGCTTTCGCAGCAGGTATGGGCAAGCGGCGCCTTTTCCGGACCCTCGGGATGACGGTCGCGCTGCTCCGGCATCAGGCGGAACTCTTCCTTGACTCGATCACTGACCGGGTCGCCAAGAGGGATTCTGCATTCCCCGCCGAAAGCATACTCATAGCGAATCGGTAACGTGGTAATCGGTGCGGTTGGCGGTTTGAGATGCCACTTCCCCGTCAGGCTTTTCTCCCAGAAGCGCGGCCCGGTGATGAACAGGTTCTTATCCAGAACCATCTGCCCCGTTTCTCCGTTCTCCCGAGGTGCTCCGGTTATCCTTACCCCGACAGTGAATCCGAGAGAAGGCGTCCCTCCCGGTGCGTAGGCAGTTGCGTTCACGATCACGTCGCATCTTGGCTTGTACGGAACCAGGTCGCTTTCCTGCCGCACACTACTTTTGTTGATCTCGCCGAAATACTCATCCGTCAGGACTATCGGTTTCTGCTGATCAGCGACGGCAAGCGCACCATCCTCAAGTATGTTGTAAGTCGCGCGCACGATCACAACATCGGAAGACTGTCCGTGTTGGTCGGTCGCTTGAAAGGCGATGGCGGGAAACTGTGTGGTGTTGGTGAATTGCATGGAGTTTTTCTCGAATCATCCTAGGAGATATTGCGCATAGAGAGGCGCGCCATAGGTGACGATCAGGTATAAAACGCCGCTCGTAGCCATGAGCTTCAGAACCCAGGGGACAAATCCCCGGCAGGGAATCTCCACCATCTTTTCCACGGTCCAGAGCGTTAGGAAGATACCGGCAATGATCTGGACCGACGGAACACCGGCAAGCGCCCCGCCGATGACACCAATGAAGCAGACGACAAGCGCTATTGCCTGCATGGGCACCCATGCCGTCCGTTTCTGGTAGCGCGTCGAACTGGCGATGAGAAGGCCCAGATAACCGACGAAACCGCCGACAATGAGCCCGCCCGACTCGAATACGTGAATAAGCGGATTCACGCTGCTTACCGCTTGCAGACACATGAATAAGGTCATAACGGCGAGGCCGGCAGATGTAGCCCGGGCCAGGGCATCGTTGTTCCTGAAACCTACCGCATACCCCATGGGTAGCACCTCTCCGGCAAAACCGAGCAGCGTCATAAGCGACAGCACGGCGGCAGCGCCCAGCCAACTGCTGCCGGTTATCAATGCAGCGACCCCGAAAACCGTCATCATGACGGCGGGGCAGATATACTGCGTGTAAAACTTCCCGAGATCGAATTTGCTTGCACTCTCGTTTTCGTAATTCTCGAAGAACTCCCGGTGGGTGAGGTAGGTCAGGCCGAGACCGCCTCCGACCAGGAGACAGGCGGCCAATGCGGAAAACTGGTTGGCGGATACGATTCCCGCGCCCTGGCTGCCCAGAATGGCAATGCCGCAGAGGTAGAGGGCAGTTTCCCAGGTTTCCCTGGGAAGTGCGCTCAAAACAATAATGAGGTGTTTGCCGATCAGCAGGATGCCAAGTATGGTAAAAACCGCGATCAGGCCCAGGCGCAGAAAGTCGATACTCTCGAAAAAACTCTTCATCCGCTCGGCTGAGGTTTTCATGGCGGTCGCGTCGGAAGGACTGATCTTCATGAGAGAAGCTTCGGTAACTGGTTTAGGCAGCCCCTTGTTGAGGCGGCTCAGAATTCGGGCGACACGCGCCTCGGCCGCTCCGGCGGCGATATCTCCGTCCTTCGCCGCGTCACGGATCTCGGAAATCCTGATTTGGGCTTGAATTAGGGAGTCAATCTGTTCGGGCGCATAAAGCTCCCCCCGCCCTTCCGCCAGGCAGGAACCGGCACAGGGCCACAACAGCGCGAAAAGCAGAACAACCAGGGGAACATGGATAAATACGGCAATTCCCCGCAAATACCCAAGCTGGGCAGGCAGCAGAGACGCAGCAATCGATTGAACAAGTATTTTCATGAATCATCCTTCACACTAAGACTCTCTGCCTAACGCCGTTTTCTTGAATTTATAGCCATCATAGATGGTCTCTATGCTTCCGTCTTGTTTGAAGTACAATTTTTGTTTTTCCAGAACTCTGTTACTGCCTTTAACATTAATTGTTATTTCATCGTTGACCGTTCCGGATTCAATGGTTCCATCTTCATAGAATGAAATGATTTGGTCTTTCCGGAAGGAAATGGTCCCGGCTCTAATAGGCAATGAAACATCCCGCGCCAATCTGCCGGAGCGGATATTTCCGTTTGGATAGGTTGCTATGGAATTCCCGCGGCCGCCTCTGAAAACAATGCTGTTTTTCCCAACGCGCAAGAAGACGTCAGTCGCCGGAACGGCTTTGCTGATTCCGCCATTTTTGTCAAACTCCATGATTTCGTCGCCTTTGAACGTAATTTCATTCACGCCGACCTTGAGGAAGAAATCATTTGCGATCACATACCCCTCGCTGATGGATCCGTTGTCATGGAAATGCAAGCTCGCCTGTCCCCGCAGGCGCGCATACTCCGGATCAAGCCGTTTGGCACCAAAAGGAATACTGAGGCTGTTGACCATGAGCGTCATGTCTTTGGCCAATACGCCTTTCTTCGTTGTAATGTGTCCGGTCTTTGCATTATAGGAAACATGAATCTTTTCGTCTTTTGCGAAGACGATCTTATTTTCGCCAACGGTCAACATACTATCAACGGGGAAAATCATCGCGGCAAAACCGCTATCGTTCATCCGGGTTCCAACCGGTATTTCAGTCGGTTTTCCATTTATCACCAACGTGCATTTTTCCGCCGTCTTGCCGATCCAAAAGTCCCTGCCTTTGTTGCCGAGCGCCACATCCTTGAATTTTATGATCCTGCCGAACACCGCAAAGCTGTTTCTTCCAGATAGTTTTTCCTTGAGCTCCTGCAGGTATTTTTCATTATCGTGGCTTGGATACTCGAGAGGAGCTGATCCGGAGTTGCTCCTTGCCTGGATATCAGCGCCATGTCCCACGAGAAATTTCACCACCTCGAGCGTCCTGTTATTATGAGCGGCCAAGAGCAGCGGCGTATCCATATCGTCGTTTCTCGCATCCACTTCCGCTCCGTTATTTACGAGCAGCTGGACGATCTGGAGATGGCCCCTTTCCGCGGCAAGATGCAGCGGGGTATTGCCCTTCTCGCTCCGAGAAACCTGTCGAACATTCACATCCGCTCCCGCTTCAAGAGCGGCTCGTACCGCGTCCAGGTTTCCTTCCTTGGCAGCAGTCAGCAACCCGTTTGCGATGGTTCGTTTATCCAGTGCCTCCGCATCTTTCGTACTGCCCATCTTCCGGTACAACTGGACCAGGTTCTTCCTCCTGGTTGAAGCGTTGAAGCCGCCGG